>DASWXG010000847.1:0-24494 GCA_036405615.1 Prosthecobacter sp.
GTCTGGTGGAGAACAGCACCAGCACTGCGGAGCGCACCGTGTATCTGGCGATCCATGGGCGGAACTACGATTCGCAGAGTTTTTCCGGTCTGGGCCAGGACCCTTATCTTCTGGAAGAAGCCAATCTTGAAAATGGCAGCTACACCTTTTCACCTCTTTACCACCATCTGACCTCGCCGTCCCTGACCAGCGGCAATGGCGAAGAGACCTTCACAGTCGTCAGGTACGCGTCGTATAAAGTTCCGGACACCATTCTGGTTCAGCCCAAAATGGAAATCTGGCCCGTCGCATCGGCATCCATTTCCAATATCGAGGCGAAGCAGCTCTTCATTGACCGCATCCCGGCCGTCGTCGTGTCCCTCAGCAACCTGTACCCGGACTCTCGAACCTACGTCCAGATTTACAAAGGACAGGAGGTACTGGGCACCTCCGGCACCATTGTCGCAAGCACGGAACGCAAGTTCGGCCGCTTTTACAATCCGGAGCAGACGGAAGAACCTGCGAATGTTCCGCAGAACCTCTCGATTTCGGTAAACGACCTGTCCAACTACACGGCCGAGGATGGCATCTACACCGTGGAAGTTCTCACCCACACGCCCTTCTTCAACCGCACGGCGGAGAGGCTTTATCATGTCACCTTTGAAGTGGACCGCATCATCAGCACCCGCGGTCAGATCAGCACGACAGAGGCCGATTCTGAGCCATGAAAACCGGGGCGTTGAGAGCCTGCCAAATCTGCGTTCGCCGCGGCAGCCTGCTGCTGGAGGCTTCGGTTGCGCTGGGCCTAGTGACCGCCCTGGCCCTGCTGCTGATGCGCGGATCATTGCTCGCCATCACCGGCAACCAATGGGCCGTCATGCAGACACTCACCGATGCCTGTCTGAGCCGTGAGGCCGCGCTGGCAGCAAGGCTTCCCTTTGAGGACATCTCAGCGGACACTTCGCTGTGGCCAGTTTCGGCCGGAACTGACAGCATTGCCCCGCAGCCTGTGGAGCTTGGCAAGATGGCAGGAGGCCGCCCTGTGGCGGGCAGCCTGCGGCGCTTCCGCACGGCGGAGCCGGTCACCACTGCCGACACTGGCCTCGCCGTGTGGCGTCTGCACTCGGTCCTCACCTATAAAATCGGTGAGGACGACTATGTCAAAACCCGCAGCATTTTGCGCACACGATGAGAGCAGGCATCCCAGCTTTCGCCAAACCCGCCCGGCATGGCTTCACGCTCATGGAGGTTTCCGCCGGCCTGGCCATCCTGCTCATGGTCAGCGGATCTCTGATCGTCATGGTGCAGCAGCACCTGACCTTTATGGAACTGTCCCGGCGGCAGGCCTTTCTGGCAGAAGAAGCCCCGAAGATCGGCAGCATTCTGGCGCGGATGTTCCAGCAGGCAGACCATTACTTCATTTATGAAAACCTGGCCCAGGCCCGCGGCGGCGGCACACCTGTGCTCACGGGAGGCACGGCGGTCCGTCTGTTCTTCAAAACGGCCGCGCAGACTGTTCAGGAAAGGTTCATCACTGCGGACACCGCGGGCGGCAGGACCTCGCTGCGTTTTCATACTCCGCGTGCAGACGGCTCCCTTTCCTCCTGGCCGATCTGCCAGGGCCTGCAGGCCGCCGCTTTCCGTGCGGATGAAGGATTGCTCTCCGCCTTGCTGACCGGCCCCAATGGTGAAGAGGTGGCTTACTGCGGAGGTGGCAGATGAAAACGCGCCGTTCTTTTCTAACTTCCGGTTATGCTGAGCTGCCCCTGGTGACAGGGATGGCGGTGATGCTGACTCTGAGTGTGGCCATGCTGTTTAAGCGCACGCTGATGAACCGGGACCAGGCCGCGCAGGCCCAGCTGTCGGTAGACTATCAGCAGCGTGAAGATGCACTGCTCCAGGCAGTGGTCACCCTTCTCCCGGAAAAAGCCATCGCCTGCCTGAAAGCAGATCTGGGCGAGGGAACCGGCCACGCATGGGCAGACCTGTTCAACGAAGCTCTAACGGTTTCAGGAGGAACGGAGCGCCTTTCCCCACAAATGATTGCAGCACTGGGCCTGACCGGGACCCGCAGCGGAGATGTCGGTGATGGGAGCGAGCAGAGCATGCGGGCCCGCATCACATCCCTCACGGGAGAACCAGGCAAGGTCACCCCAGGCACCACGGCCTATGCGGAGGTTTTTGCCCTGCCGGCATTCGCAGGCAAGGTCCCCCCGCTTCTGGACATGCCAGCAGCCCTCCAAACGGCCGATGCCGAACGTCCCATCCTGTCCGACAGCAAGAAATACTCGGCCCAGGTGCCGGGACTGCTGGCAGACGTGGGCACCTATCCCCTTTTCAATCTCATACCGTACCCAAACATCCGGTTTGGCTATGCAGCTCCAGGAGAACCGTTTGTAGCGAAACGAAACTGGTGGGCGTTTACGCTGCATCTCGACAACCGTGCGGGCCGCGCAGCGCGGCACTACGTTCTTTCCCTGTATGAAGTGCCCTCCCAGATGCCCATTGAGGCGTCTGTGTTTGCCAGCATCGGTCAGCATCATGACGGCACCACCTGGAATGCAGGCACCATCAATGTCGAGGGAGCCGTGTATGCAGACCGGCTCCAGGTCACCGGCACCAACGGTGCAGAGCGGCTTGCCGGGCGCAGCCGTATTGATCTGGCGCAGGAGATGGAACTGGGAGGTGTTCGTGTCGGGGCCGGGTTCGATGCCTTGGGCGAACGGGAACGTCTCCAGGCGGAAAGCGGGAGTGATGCACTGCCTGTTGCCCTTTCCGCCAACTCGGGCCGCATCGCCTTTTTTCCCCTGCCGACCGGCAATGCTTACCTGCAACGGCCCGCTGCAGACCTGCCGCTCACCCAGTGGGATCGCTACATCGCCGGCGCAGGACGCTGCCCCGTCACTGTCGAAGCCCTGGCGATGGTGAGCTTTGAAGATCAGACCCCGGTCCGCTTGCGGGTCCGTTTTCAGAACACGGCAGGGGGCACTGGGGAAGTCATCTTGGAAAGAGGTTCCAACTGGCCCACGGTCTTCGAAGCCGGAGGTGCGGTGATTCCCTTTCAAACCGAACTGACGAACAACAGCCGATCCTGTCTTACCTTCCATCCGTCCTTGATGAATGCTTGGCTGCAGAGTCACGGTGGCGCATCGGTGGAGACCAATCACAGCCTTTATTTCGGGGTGGACACCACTGTGGATCCGCTGCTGACCGTGCGGGCACTGAGCGATCCCCCCTCGACAGAAGACATGTGTGTCATCATCAGGCAGGGGAAAGACATCACGGGCTACCCTCATGGGCTCTCCGTCGCCGGCCCTCTCCGTGTGTATGTGGGCGACGACTTGAACGCCATCCCGCTTGCCACCCTGCCCACCGGCTCAGGACTCGACGCCGGGACGGAATTTTACCCGCCTCTCTCCATCTATGCCGCAGAGGTTCGCGTGGGTACCACCGGATTCACCCGCCCGATCGACCACAGCGGCCAGCTCGGCTCTCTGGCCCAGGGTGGTACAGCACGGTGGCGTCCTCTGGACATGAAATCAGGCAGTGATGATTCCGTGCATTCGGACAGCATTTCTGCGAATCTCAAACCGCTCCGCAGCCCTGCAGAGCTGCCTCCGGTGCATCCCATGAACTGGCTGGTCGTCATTGAGGAGATTCTGCCAGACTGATATCTCATTCCTCCCCTTCACTTTAGATTCCTCCTCCATGTGCTCCGCCACTCTCCCTGCTGAAGTTGTCGACATCTTGGGCCGTCTGGCCGCTGCTTTCCCCGGACGGGAAATCTCAGATGTGCAGGTGCGCACAGACGGACTGATTTACCTGCACACGAACCGCGGTTTGGAAATCGCCGAGGACTTCGGCCTCCAGGGGCCTGAATCTGTCGCCGCCCTGGCCGGAGCCCTGTTTACCCGCCAGTCCCACGAGATCTGGTCCGACAATGCAGCGGCGGCCACGGTCGAGCGCATGTGGGAGCTTGTCCGTGCCCGGCGCGTCATTGATTTCAGCTGTGAAGAGGGTGCCTTGGGCTCCCCGGTGCGCATGCGTGTGCAGGTGCATTTGAGCGAACATGGCCTGGGCATCACCTGCCGCTGGTTGCGGGCCCGCATTTCGCAGCTCGAAACGCTGGGCATTGATCCGCTGATCTCGGACAGCCTGCGCGATCTCATGCAGCGGCGCTTTGGGCTGGGGCTCATCACCGGACCTACGGGTTCAGGCAAATCCACGACGTTGGCAGCCATTCTGGACTGGGTGCGGCGTAACTTTCAAAAGCACATTGTCACCATCGAAGACCCCATTGAGTACCGGTATGACACCACAATGGAAGACCCCAACCGGGCCGGAGTCCGCATTCCAGCCCCGTCGCTGGTAACCCAGCAGGAAGTGGGCAGGCATACGCTCTCCTATCAAAGCGGCCTGAAAGAGGTGCTGCGCAAGACGCCTAACATCATTTTGATTGGTGAAATTCGTGACCGGGAAACGATGGAGACCTGCATCGAGGCCGCTCAGACCGGTCACTTCGTTCTCTCCACTTTGCACACACGCGGAGCGGTGAAAACCATTGACCGTATCCTGGAATTCTTCCCCAAAGAGCAGCAATCTGGCATTCTTCATCGCCTGAGCGAAACCCTCACCTTCGTACTTTCCCAAGGTCTTCTGACCGGATTCAACGGCCGCGTGCTGGTCACAGAATACCTGCAAAACACCAACGAGGCCGTGTCCGCCGGCATGCGCGCCTATGACGGCAGCGCGACCTCTCTGGAAGACGCCCTCCGCTACAAAGGCAACCTCCGCTGGAACCAGTGCCTGATGAATCTCTACCGCGGCGGGCAGGTGTCGGAAGATGTCTTCACTGCGAACCTGCTGGCTTAGCCGGAGGAAGGGTTTTATCAATGATCTCGGCAATGCGCCGCAACTGGGCTGCATGATTCTCCAGTTCTGCCCGGCGGATTGCGGGTATGCCTTCCCACCAGCCGTCCTGCTCAGCTTCTCGGTGCAGAGCATCATAGCGGGCAAGTCCCTGCTTCAGCACCTCCCGTGCTGCCAATACCGCCGGTCCCTCCGCGCTGCCGGGCCGGTTTCCCTGCAGCTGCTCGTTCAAGACATTGATCGCAGCCCCGGCTGCCGTCAGCGCGTCAGACAGGCTGCCCAGTGGCCGCAGCCCGTATTGCATAGCCTGCGCGGTAAGGGCCTGCAAAGCTGGGGCTGTTAGAGGCCCCGGCCGAGACGCGAGGTGAAAGTACAAGACTTCGTAGAGAACGGCATCGCCAGGGTCCAGCGCATAGGCGAGTTTCAGCCGGGTGGTGGCTGATGCATCCACATACCGCTGATGAGCAGGAGACAACGGAAAGATGCTGTTCCGCCGCGTCCGTGCTTTTTCGAGACGGGCCAGCTTGTCCACCCAGCCATCCAGGCCTCCCACATCCTCGGCAGATTCTTCCGGAGCGGCTGTTTTGACAGGCGGTGGCGGCTGTCCCCTGCGGGCAAAACGTCCCGGGGCGGGAGGCGGCGGTGGCGCGGAGGGAGACTGTTTGACCGGCAATGCCTGGCTTCCCTCTCCGCCGTGCCAGTAGCTGTAGAGAGAATCGCGGATCAGCCGTGCGGCCAGGCTGCCATAAGCACTGCCGGGGACAGCAAAAGCGGGCGCCCGCCCGGGCGCAGTTTGGCGGACCTGAAGGAGATGTCCTCCCCACCAGGCCAGGACTGCCACGGGCAGCATTAGGAGCGGGTGCGGTAGAGACATCGGCCGAGGATGGAAAGCGCTACGCCTTGAAGCAGCAGGATCATGGCGGAACTGAAAAAATCGGACGAGTTCAACGGCCCCATCTTAAAGACGAGCCGGGGTGTCAGATCTGCGAGATGGTAATGAGGCAATGCCAGCCAGACGGATTTGAAAACCGCCAGGCTGGAACCTCCCAACAGCGGAGCCAGCCAGACCGCGCCAAACAAACCGGACAGAAGCAAACCCGCAGGCACCAGAAAAGCGATGACTTCAGCGGTGCGGGTCCCGAGACACACACCCAGCAACAGCAGCGGGGCGGCACACAGAAAATACAACGCGCCGTACTGACACACGAGCACCGCCCACAAGGCAGCCTCTTCAGCGCGGGCAGGCCTTGTGAAAACCAGGCAAACCAATAAAGCGACACCCACCACAGCCGCCGCCCATATCCACAGAGCGGAACTCAGTTGCAGACACTGTTGCCAGGGTTTCATGCCCCCGGCTCTGAGATGTTCCAGAACACCGTCGCGCCGCATCCGCGCCCCCAGGGCAGAGGCCTGATACGGCAGCCAGGTAAAAAGAGCCAGCCACGCATAGATCCATGCCGCCTGTGCCCGTGCAGGCTGGAAAATCTGCGGGTTCTCCTCCCAGGGAGTCAGCAGCGGCGCGAGCCACGCAAAAAGGCCGGCCCCTAAAAGCAGCAGCCAGCAACTGCTACGGCTCATGATGCCAGCCTGTGCGAGACGAAACAGAGACCAGGGGCGGATGGATTTCATGCCTGCAGAGCTTGGTAAGTGTCCATCCAGGTCGCACCGGTCTTTTCGGCAGCGTGCTTCAGCTGCCCCCGTGCAATGGTCAGCAGCGAACTGGCCTGGGCCACGCTTTCCAGCTCATGCATCACCACCAGCCGGGTGATTCCCGCACCTGCGCCCGCCCACAAAGCGGTCACTTGAGCGCGTGTTTCAGCGTCCAGTCCTGTCAGAGGTTCATCCATGAGCAGAAAGCTGCCTTCGCCTGCCCCGGCCCCGATCTCAGCCAGAATCAACAAAACCTTCTGCCGATTGCCCCGCGACAGCTTGCCGATCTGCTTGCGCAAGTCCAACCGCAGATCCGCCGCCAGTTTCTCAGCGCGGACGAGCGATCCCTTCTTGAAGAAAGCACGGAAAAAAGAGCCCGCTGTCAGTTCAGGATCGGCCTTCAACTCATCAGCAAAATAGTGGACAGCAGCCGGCAGAACAAGCTTCCCCTCCAGAGGTGTGTTCAACCCGGCCAGGGTCTTCAACAATGTCGTTTTCCCGGTTCCGTTTGGGGCCACCAGCAAGTGAAGACCGGGTCCCAATTTCACGGGAGCACCCACTTCGACCAGGCGGCGGTCCTGACGCTTCCAGGGCGGTCCGCTCCTGTAACCAAAGCAGGTGCCTTTTTCTAAATGCAGGATTGCGGACGCGGACATGTGTATTTCTCTCTTCCAAGATCACTGGCCCGCGTCCCAAAGTCCATCACTTCCGCTCTGTGTCGGATCATAGACCGATCCGCCCAGCAAAAGGCGGGGAGGCATGACGGAGTGGTCCACCGCCAGCGGATCATCGTCCAGCGAGCTGACGGCCGGAATGGCAGACCAGCCCTGCGGCAGATACGGCACCAGCTTTGCAGCGCTCACAGTGGCGATCTCTGTGGCCGGATGGTCCGCCATGTAGGACCTCTGGGCGGAAAAAACTGCCTGGAGCGCCAGCCCCGCGTCCTTGCCCTTTTGCCAGTCGCGCACAGCCATGATGTTCATCGTGGCAAAAGTGGCCAGCCCCAGCAGCAGCCCGATGACAAGGCTGATTTCGATCAGGGTAAAACCGGAACGGCGCGGGCTGGGGCCGATACCGGCGATCATGGCCTGGCCTCCTTGCTGAACAATTTAACAGCCTCACTTTTGGGAATGATTTTCACAGCCTCTTGGGACACCTGCACCGGCATTTCGACTCCGGTCGAGGACGGAGATACCGGGGCAGGTTTGGGCAGATCTTTGAGAAACTCTGGCGGCAGCGTGGACCTCCGGTGGATGTAGAGAAGGCGTGCCTGCTCCGCACCGCTGGTTGCAGCAACCGGGGTCTTGGGAGCAGACACCGGCTGGATGTTCATTGCAGGCATGGGGGCCACCATGGCCTCGGGCATGTCCAGATCCAGGCCGGGGATCGGCCGGGGGACCAGCTTCTTCGGCTCTGCCGGCGGCTCGGCCGCCAGAACAAACGACGGCAGCAGCAGACCCAACAAAATGCATCGAATTTTCATGAAGAAGAAACCTTTGTCTGTTTACATGTTTCCTGACTGCATCATGCGCGGCCCCATGAGGAAAATGGGCAGCATGGACCCTGTGAAGACAAAGCCGATCAATACCACAGCCATGGCCAGGGTGATGAAGTTGATCGCCTGCGTGAAATCAGACATGATGGCGGCCGTATCCTCTTCATAGATATCCCGCAGCAGTTCCAGCTGCTGGGGCAGCGAGGCGGAGCGCTCCCCGATGCCGATCATATGAACCACCTGGGGATCCAGGCTGGTGTTCCGCTTCAAGGCTTCGGCAAACGGCACCCCAGACGACTCATACACCTGGGACGCCTTGATAAAATCTGGGAACATGGGCGTCCCCTGCACCACACGGGCGCTCAAGGCTGAAGCCCGTGCCAGGTTGATGCCATTGGCATACAACATCTGCAGCGTACCGATGTAGGCGCTCTGGCGAAGCCCCATGACCAGCTTGTAGAGCAGCTTCCACTTTTTCATGCCGATGCCCAGCAGCTTCTGCCGGAAGTCTGCGGACCGGAACAGCGAAACGATGAAAGCCACCAGGCCGATGACAAAGAAGGGCCAGACCATCTGCACCACGTGGCTGAAGGCAAAAATAAACACCGAGATGGGGTCAGGCTCCTGGCGCACGCTCTTCAAGGTATCTTCCACCTGCGCCACCACATAAACCTGGGAGTAGATGAACAGCCCGATCTGGAAAAGAATAACCAGAGATGGAACCAAAAGCGCGCTCCGCAGCTTGCTGGCAAACATCAGCTCAATCTTGATCCGCCGCGCCAGGGAACTGAATGCTTCCCCAAGCTGGCCGGAATCCGCCCCTGCCTCAATGATGGTGATGATGGTGTTGTCGAATTTTTGCTCCTTGGCAAAGGCGATATGGACTGGCAGGCCCGCCTCCAGCCGGTTGCGAATGTTCATGAGCGTTGTCTGAAGACCCGCATCCGGCAGCCCTTGAGAATAATAGAGCAAGGCATCTGCCGTGCTGATGTTGGCCTTCAGCATCGAGGCCAGCCCCCGGAACAGCTTGATGAGCTCCTTGCGGGGAACCGGCTTCTTGGACTCCTGGGCCCGGGGCGCTCCGTTCAGGGATTTGATCAACGCTACGCGATAGCCGGGGCGCGCGGCCAGAAGGGCCGCCTGCTCCCGGTTGGGTGCCTGCAGATCCAGAACCTTGGAGAGCTCCGGCTTCTTGACATTTCTCAAGGTGACTTGAAACGAGTTCATCGGGTCAGGTCAGGATTCATAGGTAAGGTCCAGCACTTTCTTCAAAGCATCCAGATCCGTTTTGCCATCGGCCATCAGCTTCAGGCCATTGTCACGCAGGGAGGGCAGGCCAGATTCGCGCCGGACTTCCTGCTCCAGTTCAAAAGGTGTGATCTCCCCTTTCGCCAGCTTGTCCCCAATCTTCGGGCTGATGGGAAGGATCTCCAGAATGGCCGTACGGCCCAGATAACCACGGCCCTTGCAATCCGGGCAGCCTTCCTTGCGGTGAACAAAGACCGGCCTTTGGGCCCAGGCGGGATCCAGGTGGAACAACCGGATTTCACGCTCAGGGATGCCCTCGCGCTTCTCCTTGCAAGCAGGGCAGAGCAGTTTGACGAGACGCTGGGCACAAGCAGCCTTCAGTGTCTGGGCAATCTTCCAACGTTCCATTCCCAGCTGCTGAAAGCGCTCGATGATTTGCGAAGCACGCGGGGTGTGAATGGTCGTCAGCACCTTGTGGCCTGTGATCGCCGCCTCAATGGCCAGCTCGGCAGATTCACGGTCACGCACCTCCCCCATGAGGATCACGTCGGGGTCGGACCGCATGAAACTGGAGATCATCGGCTTGAACTCGGAGGAATCCCGCAGGTCACAGTGAGTCACTCCCGGGATCTCGTCCTCCACAGGGTTCTCCAGGGTCAGAATGTTGTCCTCCGGGTGGTTCAGCTCGCGGAGCATGGCATTCAGCGTGGTGGACTTGCCAGACCCGGTGGGGCCGGACATCACGATGATGCCGGAGGGCACCGCCATCGCCTTGTCCAGCTCAAAGAGCGTGTCTTCATCAAAGGCCAGCGTTCCCATGCCCAGGCGGGCTTCCAGGTGCGTCTTGTCGAGGAGGCGCATGGTCACGTGATAACCCCGGTAAGTACGATGGCGCTCATAACGAACCCCGACCGCCCGGCCATAATAGCTTGCTGTAAAGCGTCCGGAGATGCCCGGCCGCTTGCTGCGCTCCTCAGGGGCAAGCCGCATGAGATTCAGCAGGAAAGCGTCTACACGGTCGCGCAGCTTGACAGGCATATCCACGCGCTGGCCCAGGTCTCCATCCACCCGGAAGCAGTATTGGAAAGTGGATTTCTCCGTCTTGATGTGGATGTCCGAAGCGTGCTGTTTGATCGCATCTCCCACCATGCTGGACACCAGCTGGGCAATGGGCTCATCGTAGGTCCGGGTAACGTCAAAGTCCGGCAGTTCGTGAGAAAACTCCTCCACCTCCACCGCCTCCAGTTCGGCACGGCTGGGACCGGAAGAACTGGAAGCCCCCTCAATAACGGCGGAGATCTCAGAGGCCAGGGTGACCACTTTCAGAATCTCATCTTCAGGAAAGCGGGAAGTGCAGTAGTCATCGGCCCGGTAGTCCCAAGGGTTTGCCACAGCCAGCAAGATCTGCTGGGAGCTGCGGCGCAAAGGTACAAACAAACCGCGCGCCATCACCACCGGGTCGCAGTAACCGACAAACTCCGCATCGGCCAGTTCCCGCACCTGGGGAAAGGCAGGCAACCCCGCAGCCCTGCCCACGGCACCCAGCATGCGCGTTTTGGAAGACTTGCGCGCAAGCGCCTCATCCGAAAGGATTTCGGTAGTGGCTGTGGCCTGGCGCAGCTGGCTCAAAATGAGCCGCTGGATGGTGTCATTAAAATCAACGCCGAGGTTCAGGTTCATGCGACAAAATGGCGTTGCACCAGCAGCTGCCACGCGGGCAGCTCCGCGACAAAACAAAAAACGAAGGGTGACTCCCCCTCCGCCAGACGGTTCAGTTCGTGGCCGATCCAGAAGGCGGAAACGAGCGCAGCGATGGGATTCAGGGAGACAATGTGTACAATGCTCGTCTCTCCCGCCAGCACAGCCGGGCAGGCCAGCGCAGAACAGACAGCCCGCAAGCCCGGACAATGGTCATACAACGAAGACGGCCGCCCAGGCAGAGGGCCGAAGCTCCAGGCATGCACCCGTTCATTCAAACTTCCCCGCAGCACCTTCTGCATGCGGGCCACCTCGCCTTCCACGGTCAGGCTCGGTTTTTTGGCGACCTGCACTTCCGCTGTGAAGAGCAAAAAATCATGCCCGCAAGTACTCGCGGTTTGAAGTGTTTTCGGGTAGGCGGCCAGCAACACGGAGGACTCCTGTTCAGACAGATAGCCACCCTGGCGCAGATGACGCGCCGTCGTCGTGGCGATGCGCTCCAGCGCAGGCCACAGACTTCCTGCATCTGGGGCGGAAGGCAGCGTCATGCCCTCCAGGCACTCGGCGGCTTTTCCGGCTTGAGGCATGGCGGACGGGAGGCTCATCGGGCAGCGGAGTTTTTCTTGCCGAACAGCCGTTGCACCCAGGTTCTGCGGGGCTGCTCCTGTTCGGCAGGGGTTGCTAGGGCCTTGGCGCTTTGGCGGATGCCGCCCGTCTGTCCAGCCGGGTCTGGCAGCAGCACGGAGGCCGCAGATCCCACATCTTCAGGCTCCATGCCCGAGAAGTCGCGGACACGCCAGTTGATGTCCGGGATCTCAGCGGGGCTGGAGGCATCGTACACGCGGGGAGTGATGACAAAGACGAGGCTCACCTGTTCCAGCTTTTTCATGTCAGAACTGAACAGCTTGCCCACCAGCGGGATGGTGCTCAGCACGGGCACCTTGTTGTCACCCTCGCTGTTGCTGTAGTCGTAAAAGCCACCCAGAAAGAGCGACTGGCCGGCGGGAATGCGGCTGATGGCCTCGACCGTGGACTCGCTCACCCGGGGAAAGACATTCGAGGAACGTCCGGGGATGAGCTCCACAATCTTGGCCACCCGCGGGCGCAGCTTCATGCGCACCGTGCCGTCCGGCAGCAACGTGGGAGTGACAGAGAGTGTCACCCCGATCTCCCGGTTCTTTTCCGGGTCTTCGGTCGCGCTCGGGTCTTCACTGTCGATCTTGTAACGCACCTTGTCGGTGATGTTCTGGCCTGCCGTGGTGTTGCTGATGTCCGACGTGATGATCGGAAAGCGGTCCACAATGGAAATAAGCCCCTGTTCATTGTCCTCGGTAATGATGGTGGGACAGGCTTCCTGGGTCACGATGTCGGCAGCATCCAGCGCGCGGAGAATGGCCGTGACCTGGAGGTTGCTGAAAACCAGCCCGGCGCCTTCCGTGTTCACCTGATCCAGCGTCGTGTTCAGATTGTCAGGATCCCCGTCACGGGTGAGCCTGCTCAGATCCGGAAGGTTGAAAAGGGCGTTCAGGCTCTGGGTGAGAGTGATGCTGGTTCCTTCATCCCCCAGTGCCCGGCTCCAGTCCACCCCGACCTGGCGACCCTGGTTGCGACGGATGCGCAGCACCCGCACGTTCACCATGATCTGCTGCTTGGCCTTGTCCACCTGCTCCAGCAGCTTGCGCACGCGTTCCAGCTTGAGGGAGTTGTCGGTAACCAAAAGCGTGTTTGTCTTTTCTTCAAATTCAATCTGGCCCACTTCCTTCGTGAGCATGGGCCGGATGATGGCCTTCAGTTTCTCGAAATCTGTCGCCACCACCCCTCCGCCTGCACTTCCACCACCACTGCCCCCGCCTTCCCCCCCGCCGGCACCGGCTTCGTTGGTCCCGGAGGTCCCGGCTCCGCTGCGGTTCAAGGGAGCACCGCGCAGATACTTGAGCTGGTAGCTCATCACCTCCAGGGGCAGGCGTGAAAGCTGGGTGTCGGTGAGCAGGTTCACTGTGGAACGCTGCTGATAAACCGTGAGGCCATGTGTCACGGCCAGGTCTTCCATCTGCTGGCGGGGATCATCCAGCCGCAGATGGCCGGTGACATTGTACTGCGGGCCGTTGAGTTCGTTGTTGTAAAAGTATTGCAGGCCTGCGCTGCGGGCCAGGTATTGGAACACTTCGTTGATCGGCGCGTTGTCGATCCAGTAACCGTCCTCCGGCTGTGCCGGAAGTCCGCTGAGGCCGCCGAGCCTTGCACTCAGATCCACGGCACCCTGAGGCAGCTTTTCCAGAGGTTGAACTTGCGAAGCCTGCTGCCCGGGCAGCGGGTTCATGCCCAGCCCGAGAGAGAGCACACAAAGCAAAGGGGTCGTCAGCGGTTTCATGGCTTGGCGGGAAGAGAGGCGGGTTCGATCGGGGTCATCCGGCTTTCCAGCTGGGAGGCGATCTTTTGCATCGGCTGGATGCGCAGTTGCGGGATGACCTGGTGCTGCAAGATTCCGGTCTCATCCCTCTTCAGGTCGCGGAAGAGAACCTGTGTGGCGCTGATCTCGATCACCTGGGCCTGGAAGATTTCGCCTTTGAAAGCCAGTTCCAAAACATCGCCTTCACCTGCGGCGCGACCTCCGATGAGAAATTCCTTCCGGTGCAGGTTCACCCCGTTCACCTTCAGGGTCTGGAGAGCGTGATTAAGAGTCACGCGCGGAGTCTCGCGATAGACATCCTCCTCCACCACGGGCGCGTCGTCTTCTCGGGGGAAGGTGGAGAGGCCAAAAGGATCCTGGTTCCGAAGGCGTGAGCTCAGCTTGCTGGCACGTTTTTCGATCTCCTCCGCCCGTGGCAGAAGTTTGCTGTCGGGCAGCCATGAGACAGCGCCAAGGCCGACAAACAGAGCCTGCCGCACCACGGGCTTGGCTGGTTTTTTGGGAGCTTCAGACGGCGCGGTCTGGGACTGCAATGGGACGGCAGCCAGAACGGCGTTCAGAGCCAGGATCATGCTCATGACTCTCATGGTTTTTCACCTCCGGCTTTCCAGCATGTATGTGTGATCTCCAGCACCAAAAACTCCCGCTGGGTCAGCAGGGCATCCGCTTTGCGGGTAAGCTTCAGTTCCTCCAAAACAGCCTGTGGCATCAGGCTTTCGACCTGGAGCAATGTCTCCTGCATCGGACCCATGCCCCCCTGAAAACTGCTTTTCACCCGGGCTGCATCCGTCTTCACCTCCCGCGCGACCCGTCCCCGGTCCAGGGGAAACACCAACCCGCTGCGCTCCAGTTCGATGGTCTTGTATTTGGGGAGAATCGCATCGATGACGCGGCTGAACAAAGGCCCGGGGTCCGCTTCCAGCAGCGTCTTTTGACCTTTGAACACTTCCCTCCGCGGAGCCAGGTCGGCCTCCAGCTTTTTCATGGCGGCCAGCCGCTGTGTCTGCTCCTGGTACTGCTCTTCCTTCTGCTGGCGGATGGAGTTGAGCTTGCCCAGCCCGGCCAGTTCTCCGGCCAGAAGCACACAGTTGAAGAGAGCAGGCGTAATGAGGCCAAAACGCAAGATGGGCTTTGTATAGACACTCATGTCAGCGTGGAAAAATCAGAAAGGTTTGTCCAGAGGAAGGGACAGGTCATCCCGCTCGGAAAGTGTCTGGGTGACCGTTGCGTCAAAGCTGAACGGAAATGCAAGGCTGGGATCACGCGCCAGCTGTCCCGCGCCCGCCTGGGCATCGAAGCGGCCATTCCGCCCTTGAGTCAGCGCGATGGTGAGCTGGCGGGTGGGGGCCGCCCGATACATTTCATCGCCTGTGACTTCCGCTACGCGATCAAAGAGCGCCGCGAGACCGCGCTGGCTGTTCAAGGTGCTGAGCAGTTCCAATGCCTTCGGTTTGGCAAGACCTTTCAACTTCCATGTTCGGACAATGCCCGCCGATTTGGCATTGGGTGTCCCCGCCTTTGCCGGTGCCGGGCGGGCGGCCTCGGCATTGTATTGGAAGGTCTCCACCCGCACGCCGGAATCCTCCGGAAACAGCTGCAGCAGGAACTCCAGGGTCACCCAGCCTTTGGACCGGCCACGAAGGAGATTTTCGGTCACATCGATCTGCCGTTTCTCTTCCAGCAGCAGGCCGTGCTTCAACTGGGTCTGCTTCATCTCCTCCGAAGTCAGCTTCCAGGACGGATGAGACATCGCCGAGAACAAAGACCACGTTCCGTATCCCCCGGTCGCCACCAGCGAAAAGACCAGCAGGTAAACGAACCAGGAAGAAAAGCGCAGCAGTTTCAGATCCCGCTGGGCCGGATACTGCAAATCCAGCCGGGCAGTATCCATGAAGTTCTGGTGTGCCCAGCCTTTCCACAAAGACTGGTAGGTGGTGGAAGAGACAATGCCACCCGCAGCATGCAGCACCGGCTCCTTCGCTGATGTTTCATAACTCAGGAATTCTGGCCTTTGTCCCGGCACCTGACTCAGGGCAGGCACACTGCCATAAGCGAGGGCTTCGACCCGCAACCCATGCCGGGTCATCGAGTACATTTCCAGCTCTTCGGCCGCGGCTTTGACGGCCTCTTCACGGGGAGCCAGCAGCAATACTCTCGGCTCCTCCAGTTCCGCCCCAACCGCCATGGTCCACAAAATGTCCCCAAATCCGGACGGAAGAGATGCACCGCCACGGTGGCTCAGGCTGCGGGCAGTCAGCAGTTCACCCGTGGCGCTCAGAGCAAAAACAGCGGTGAACTTATAAAATGAAAAGGCCACCAGCAAACCGCCCTGCAAGTCGGGTTTCAGCAAAGGAAGCGCCGTAAGGCACTCCACTGCGGCACTGGTTACGGTGACTCGCACAGGGATGCGGGCGGCTTCACCACAGGCAAGCAGCTTTTGCAGAAAGGCTTCCCGGGACCGTGAAAGGGCAATGGCCGTCGCCCGGGGCTGTGAAGCTGAGGCACCCCAGAAAGGCAGCAAGCGCCACGAATTGGCTTCCGTGGATACATCCCGGTCCGCCAGCACCTCGCGGGGTTCGTCCACCAGGTTGTAACGCAGGTGGTTGTAATCTTCGTTGCTTTCTGCGGATGCGTCACTCGCCTGGGCAATCTCGGCCAGTGTAAACTCATCCGCCACATGCAGCACAACGCCGAGGGCTTTCGGCTTTTCACTGAAATACAGTGTTGAGATCAGCTCGCCGAGAATCTCTGAAACTCCTTCGCCTGTTGTCAGGCTGGCGAGCGGGAGAGGTGGCCCTGCCTTCCAAGTATTGCTGTTCTTGGAATAAGTGGCAGAACACACCTCACGCCCGCCGTCAAACCACACATGCCACTGCCATGCCAGCTCTTCCGGCATCCGGTACCAATGGCTGTCTGTCGCCCGGCTCGTCTTTGATGCCACCGTGCAGGCCTGGCGGTAAATATCCGCAGGTTTCAGCTCGCTGGGATCAGAAATCGTGAGCATAAGAGACAGTCAGCTACAGGACCGGACACGGAACGGGCATGGACCCACACACCGCCAAATCCACGCAGATTACCACTCAGCGGTCTCACCGGTCGGGCCGGTAGTCAGCACGTGAGTCGAGGTCGCACCGGAACCTGCGTAATCGCAGTTGCCGTAGGGGATGCCAATCGCAGGCACCACGGCCAGCCAGGTGTAAGCACCACCGGAAGGACACTCGGGAGCGGCGTTCATGAGCAATCCAGCTCCGAAGACCTGCGTAGTGTTCACCAGCGCATCATTCACCGCCAAGTTCTGCATGTTGGCACCGGAACGAACGGCTTTTTGCACCGTTGCAAGCTGCATTTTGCACTTAGCCTTGTCGGAACCTTGGCGATACGAGCCAATTCCAAGGAAAACCACAGCGATCAAACCCAGCAGAAGGGCGATCACAAGGCTGATTTCGATAAGAGTCATCCCCGAACGACGAGCAAGACGACGATTGAGCACGGTGTGAGTGGCAATTTTCATATTTAAGACGGATTAATTGGAATCCGAAGTTATAATTTTCATATTTTCTCAAATATGCAAAGAAAAAAATGGGCATTTCCTATCCAACTACTCACGTCATTGGACATTCTTAATCCTCACCAAGACCTAGTTATTACGAAAACGTAGTTTTTTGCGAGAAATCGGCCTATTTGCAAGATTTAGTAACTCTGCACGAAAGTGTAAAATTTAGGCATCCACCCTCCCCAGATGGAACGATTTCCTCTGTTTTTTTGCTGGGTACCACTTGCTGGAAGCAGGATCGCACATCCCGCGATCAAGCATGAGCCGGGAGCCTACTTCGCCCAAGCCGGGGTCCCAAACCAGCTATGCATTTCCTCAGCAAACGGGGCCACCACTTCCGCTGGCTCCGGGATTGCCCCCCGATCTCCTGTTTCGACCATCCAGGTGTCCAAAGCTGCTCGCAGCCGCCTCAGCGCTGTCTGATGTTCAGCTACCTTTGATCCTGCCAGATTGTGGATCTCATGCGGGTCAGCCTGGGTGTCATACAGCTCTTCGCAAGGGCCTCTGCGTTGCATCAGTTCCAAGGCAGGGCCGTCCAGTTCGCCTCGCGCATGCAACTCCCGCATCACTGGCATGATGGCGAAGCACTTTTCTTTGTAGCGGTTGAGTGAGGCAAACGTCGGACCGTCTGAGATCGTACGGATGTAATGATAGCGCTCGTCATGCACGGAACGGATGCGCTGTGCAGTCTCATCAATACGGTCACGGGCAGCAAAGGCGAAGTTGCGCGGAGATTCAGTTCTGGGTCCCAGAAAAACGCGGCCCTGCATAAGTGCAGGTTTGGTCAACCCGGCCAGATCCACCGTCGTTGCGGTGACATCGAGCAGGCTCAGGATACGCTCATCCACACTGCCAGCCTTAAAACCAGCCGGTGCGGGAAAGTTCTTCGGCCAGCGAATGATCATGGGGACACGCAAACCATTGTCGTAACACCAATGGATGCCGCGTGGTTCCAAGCGGCCGTTGTCGCCAAAGAAGATGATGATCGTATCGTCTTCCAGCCCGTCCTTTTTCAGTTGCTCCAGCACTTTGCCAAAACGCAGATCCATGC
This sequence comes from Prosthecobacter sp., assembly GCA_036405615.1. GTDB lineage: Bacteria > Verrucomicrobiota > Verrucomicrobiia > Verrucomicrobiales > Verrucomicrobiaceae > Prosthecobacter. The sequence continues at coordinate 17,954 of DASWXG010000847.1, forward strand.
CCGAAACGGAATTCAGGTACCGTATCCATTCCTCCCTGACCACGGGATGATCCGGATAGTAAGGCGGAGGTGTAACCTTTTCAGGTATTGCATGCCTGGCATGGATGCGCTCACCCACCCACTCGACACGTGTCTTCTCCGCGCTCTTGCGGTCATAGATGTCGTACTCGCTTTCCTCCGCATTCACGACGGCAAAAAAAGGCTGGCTGCCTTTGAGTTGCTCCCACCGACCAGTCGTATCGGCATAGATGGGGCCTTCATTGACGAAGTTAAGATCCAGTTTTCCTGTGCCTACACTCTCCTGGCCCACGGTTTTGATGTTGGCTGTGAAATAGCCTGCTTCCTTGAGCCGGTGGGTGATGGGACGGACGCCTTCTGGCAGCTTGAAGCTGTCGCTGCGGTGTGACCGCATGGGATGCGTGTCTGTCGTGGTCTGATACATCCCGACAAAAAAGGCCGACCGGCTGGGAGCACACGCCGGGTTGGTGGCAAAGGTCCGGGTGTAGCGCACTCCTTCTGCCGCCAGCCGGTCGAGATTTGGCGTATGCACATGCTGGGCACCATAACAGCCGAGGTCATGCGAGAGATTCTCGCCGATCAACCAAAGAATGTTAGGCTTTCGTGCAGGCCCGGCCGCCAGGCTGTGCAGAGCAGGCAGAACACAGAGGAAGAGGATCCGTGTGATCATCAGCGTTGAAACGAACGTATGCGGTTGAGTTCTTTATCCAGTCTTCCACCAAGTTCTTTGAGCCGTGTCTGGTGGTCTGCGTCCCTGGCCAGATTTCTCCATTCGTGCGGATCCGAACGCATGTCATAGAGTTCTTCCTCTCCATTGTCGTACCGCAAGTAACGCCAGTCCCGCATGGACAGCGCATGGTTTCCCGGATCAAAAGCCGTGACTACAGCCCGGTCTCTGCGCACTGCGGGATTCTTCAGCAGAGGCAGCAGGGACTCTCCACCCACCTCCTCTTTTGCAGGGAGACCACAGGCTTCGATCAAGGTGCGATAGATATCCATCAAACTCACCGCCTCTTCGCAAACCGCTCCGCGCCGGGTTTCGAACCCGGCAGGCGGAACGATGATCAGAGGCAGCCGTGTGGAAGCGCGCCAGCCAGTCCACTTCCCCCAGTGCTGCTTCTCTCCAAGTTGCCAGCCATGATCACTGAAAAGGATGATCCAGGTGTTTCCGGCATCAGGGTTCTTCTCCAGCCCCTCCATCAGCCGCCCGATCTGGCGGTCCACAAAAGTCACGCAGGCCAGGTAGGCGCGCACAGCCTGCCGCCACTGATTGTGGTCGGTGACAAGTTTGTGGGTCCCCGCTGTAATCGGATCCAGCGCAAACTGTCTGCCCATTTCACCGAGATCATCCAGGTCTCCAGCCAGCACTTCTGGAAGCAGAATGTCTTTCACTGGCGGCAAAGCTTCAAAATCCTGCTGCGGGGCAAAGAGCGGGATGTGAGGCCTGTAGTAACCCACACCTAACCAAAAGGGCTTTAACCGTCTTTCAGCCAGACGGGCCAGCGCCCACGTGGTGATGCGTGTGTCGCCCATTTCATCATCCGCCACGGCCACGGGGCCCCAGTCAAAGGATTCCCCCTCCGTCCCCTGGGCATTGCGCTCGCTGGGCAGACCGTTCAGTGGCAGCACCCATTCACGACCGCCTGGCCCATTGGAAACAACGTGTCTGGGTCTGGAACTGCCTTTGCTTGGCAGCTCTCCGGCAGTGTAGCGTGCCTGCTCCCGGGTAAAAGGACTCCAGCGCTGCTCGGTGTCGTAATAACTGTCGAAGAACTGCGGCTCTGCCGAGTGATAGAGCTTCCCTGCCCCCAGGGTTTCATAGCCTGATGCCGCAAAATGAAGAGGCATCTGCAAGGACTTGGAAGGTGCCTTCCCGCGCGTTTTTCCCCAGTTGCTGAAAACACCCGACTGGTCGGGATAGCGACCGCTGAAAAGGGCGGTGCGGGACGCCAGACAAACAGGAGCCGCGCAGTGAGCATTGGTAAAGAGAACTCCCTGCTGAGCCAGCCTGTCCATGTGAGGCGTCCGCGCTTGAGGGTGCCCCTTCATGCAGCCGATCCAGTCATTGAGATCATCAATGGCGACCAAAAGCACATTGGGCCGGCCGCCCCCATTTCCTTCTGCCATCACTGGCTGCACGCATGGCATCCAAATGCCAAGAATCGTGCCGGCGATATATTTCAAGGGTCTTGAAGCTTTCATTGCATGGATGCAGGATTTTGAGCAGCACAAGTGACGCTGATCAGATCTCCCAGCCGGGACGATACTGGCGGCTGACGAGTGACTGGGCCGCCTCATTGCCTCCAATTTTCATGGCATCAGCATTCCAGGTGAGAGTTTCTCGCGGGAAGGCAGTGGCGATGCAGCCGAGCAGGACAGCCTCTGTGAGAGGAGCCGAATAATCGAAATTCGCCGAGGGCTTCACCGAGCCACCGTTCAGGCAGCAATCCACATATTCAAACCAGTGATTGCGAGGCTCTAACTTCGGGTAGCGGATGCCCGTGAACTTCTCACGCGGATAAAGCATGGGCGTGCTGGTATGCTGGTGCAGAAGTACTCCTTCAGTGCCGATGTAAATGCTGCCCTGATCCGGAAATTTACCGGCAGGAACCAGGCCCAGAATCTCCGCCGGGGGACGAGCATTCCCGTCGTACCAGGTCACTTTGACCGTATCCTTCTCGGTCCTCGCTGTGCCTTTGAAAGTGTATTCCACAATGCAATCGGTGGACCAGTTGACCGCATTAAGCGGTGCAGTGCCGATGGACTTCACTGCCACCGGAGCCGCAAGCTCCAAGGCGCGGAACCAGCCGCTGAACATGTGGCACCCCATGTCGCCCAGCGTGCCGGTGCCAAAGTCGCGCCGTTTACGCCATTCTTTCGGATGGTAGTACTTGTCGATGTATGGGCGGTCTGTGACCGGCCCCAGCCATAGATTCCAGTCGAATTCTGCAGGCACAGGACTGATCTCTGTGGGCACGGGCTGCATCTCACCCCACTTCTTGTTAGAGAAGGTGTGCACCTCCTTCACCCGTCCGATGAGTCCCATGTGAACTAGTTCGACCGCATATCGCTCGGTGAAATCAGACGAAGCCTGGATGCCCATCTGTGTCACCACGCCTTTTTCACGAGCCTTCAGCATCAGCATGCGGCATTCGTGCAGGGTCTGGGCCAGGGGTTTCTGGCCATAGACATGTTTGCCCATCTCCATGGATTTCAGCCCCATCGGCGCATGCATGTGATCTGGCGTGGAGACATTGACAGAATCAATGCGGTCCCCTTCCTTTTCCAGCATCTCGCGCCAGTCCTGGTACAACCGCGCGCCGGGAAACTGCTTCTTCGCCTTTTCAAAACGCCGGGTGTCCACATCGCAGATCGCAGCGATCTCCACCCTCGGGTGATTGGACAGGGAGGTCAGATCCCTGCCCGACATCCCGGCTGCGCCGAAAGCAGCATGACGCAGCTTGCTGTTAGGCGATGCCGCCCGAAGACCGCTGGTGATGAAGGGCGCGGCAAAGAGGCTGGCTCCGGCGGCTCTGATGAACTGGCGACGTGAGGCGGGGAAATGATTCATGAGGTAAAAATGGGAGTTCCTAGATTTCGGTTCAGGGTTGCTTGCTGCCCAAAAAGTCTTCCAGGCTTGCACGCTGGCTGCCGATCTTCACATCCATGACGTAGATGGTCTTATGCGTCAGGATGGCGGGCTCTTTGTTGAAAGCTTCAAGCTTTTTGGCTGTGTCCATATGCCACTCGGGGCGGTAGATGCCGGTCTTGAGATAGGGAGTGTATGCCTCGCCGATGGTGCCATAGACATTGGGTCCCTTGCGGTCGAGCACAAGCTTCCCGTCACGCCAGATCTGCAAGATGCCCTCTTCAGTTGGCGACCACTTGGCATGGACAATCCATGAAACCCAGACACCCCGTTTCACAGGCTCCTCCAGACGGACGGATGTGCGTGTGGGCCCCTGTTGGGGAGACCCATAGCTCTGCTTGATAAACCAGCCGTCGTTGCTGACCGCGACAGCCAGATTGGGATGGGTAGGCCTCCAATTGCCTGGAATCCCGTGCCATTGCATGACGATGTCGCTGGTCTTTTTCCGTGGGTCAAGAACCCAGTCTTCGGGTATCAGAATCTTCGCAGCATACCAGCGCTCTTGAAATCCTTCTTCATGAGGCAGGGAGATTTCAGAGCGGAAGGAATTGGGCGCGCGTTTGACGGTGAATCTAACGGCTTTCTCCCCGTTCCCCAAGCCGGGAGCATCCACCACTGCGATGCGTTCCGGAGCCGCCGAAGGGAGGGAGTAACGGTCATTCTCCGAGATGTTCCAGCGGGCGACTGTACCGGTTCGGAAATCGTCTTCGAACAGGATTCTGGCGGAGGAGGCAAAGGCATCTTTGGCCCGTATTTTTTTGGGCTTCGGGATGCTCTGGGAGTGATCAAACAACGTCACCCACAGCAGTGGCTGGGTAATCGCGTTGTTGCGCCGGATCTCGAAACTCTCAGTGTCTGGCTTCAGCTCCCGCCAGAGTTTCACATACTTGTTCTCGTGAAAAGCAAGACCGCCCAACAACAAGTTTGGCTGCCGCACCGGCCAGCCTTCCCAGGCATTCACATCCGGCTCCAGCGGCCAGGAGGTTTTGTCCGCCAGGTACGGATGCAGGTAGGCGAGCGCCCTCGACATGCCCTTTCCTTCCTTGGTCCGGAACGTCCATAGATTGTCAGCCGGCGTCGAAAGAATCTGGCAAAGAGCCGCCATGTTATCGAGCTGAAAGATGGAGTAGGCGTAGGGTTTGGTGCGCGCGAGTTCCAGCGGGAATCCGCCGTCAATACCCATTTGCACAGGAACAAACACCTCCTTGAACTGACGGCGGCATTCCGCCAGCAAAGCCTTGTCCTCGATGAAAGTGGCGAAGGCCGCCACCTGCAGCCAATAGGCCACCGCATGGTTGTTTTTGGCCTTGGCCTCATTCCGGCCCTTGCTGCTGGTGACAAACCAGGAGACGTACTCAGAAAACCATTTTAGCAGCTCTTCATACACCATCGGGTCCATGGATTTGGAGCCGCGCAGCGTCATGATGGCCAGAGGCACTTCCACCAGATGCAGGGTGTCAATGAGCCCGGTGCCGCGATCCGGCGTCGCCTTGCCTACGATCGCCTGGGCATGGTCCAGGCTGGGATGCATGCGTGTTTCGGGATCTAAAAAGAAGACCTTTAGAAGCTCCACCGCCTTCTCCCCGTAGCGTTCATCCCGGGTCAGCAAGTAAGCAGAGGCAAGAGAGGCGGTCGCATCCCGCATTGCCATCAGCGCTGCCCGGTGCTGGTTGAAATTGTCCGGGTTCGACTGGCCGTCCCGCATGACGTAGGGCTTGCCATCCGCTTTGTCCGGATCCGGCCAGAAGTAGTCGCTCATCGAGAAAAACTCGTTAGGCGAGCCTTCACTCAACGCGCTGCGTGCCTGGCCGATATTAGGCGGTGACAGCTTCATCGCCTCGGCAGCCAGTCGTAGAATGCGTTTCCGGTCCTGGCGGATCACAATCTCTTCACCAGGGTTCTGAGCCTGGGCGGAAAGGAAGGCCAGAAGGCCGAGGATGGCGATGCTGAGGATTCTCATGATGGGGTGGCAGACAGCAAATGTCTTCCGCCCCAACCCGGTTGCACGATTGCGAAAAAAACTGGCCGGAGCCTCTGCTCCTTCAGTCCAGCTCAGCAGTGTCTTTGAAGACGGCAACCTGAAGATCCTCGAAGGAAAAATCCCCTCCCGCTCCATTGGCCACCCGGACCCCATCTATCCGCAGGCCAGGGTCCGTCCTCCCTCTCACCACAGGCAATCCCTGCACCCCCCAGCCGCGAAAGACTTCAAACGAGCCGGTACGCTGCCGGTAACGCAGCGTGAAAGTCTCCTGGCTGCCCTGGATGGCGAGATCGTAGGCACGGCGCGGGCCTTTGGGGCGGCGGTATTCCTTTCCATAAACCAGCAGCTCCCAGGAGTAGGAGTTGTTGCTTTTGTCCCCCAGAAACAGAATCTCACCCTCCTGATTAAACAGGCTGATGCCAGCAAAGCCCTTGGAGTGAAAAAGAGACAGCGGAGAGACGGACTTAAAACTGACCATGACCACCGCATTCTCCGATGGCTCAATGGCGCGGGTAAACCTGCCCATCAGGTGCGTGAAGACTGCCCGGGCCGTAAAACGTCCTTGGCTGATCTGCGGAGCCCCCGCCAAAACCTCCCAGGTCCCTTTGAACGGCTGGCGGTCGGCAAAAGGTTGGTCGGGAACGGCAGCCAGAGATTCCTGAAACACCACCTCCGGCCTGTCCGCCATGACCTGCGGATCCAGCAGCGATGCCCCGGACTCCACCTGTATCATCCCCTGCCGGGAGTGCCGCACCAACTTCTCCCCTGCTTTCAGGGACTGGACAAGCGAACCTGGCTGGCGCAGCCGAACCTCGACCCGTCCCTGCTCCACCTGCACCTGCTGGGTCTCCGCATCTGACTGCACCGTAAAAACGGTCCCCAGGTCAGTCACT
>DASWXG010000848.1:0-7066 GCA_036405615.1 Prosthecobacter sp.
ACTGCCGGCACTCCTCCTCAAGGGAGTCACGGTGGTGGTCAGTCCGCTGATCGCCCTGATGAAGGATCAGGTGGACGGGCTGGAGCGGCGCGGGATCGCGGCCACGCTGATCAACAGCACCATGACCGCCGCCGAGCAGCAGCGGCGCATCGCTGAAATGCGTGCCGGGCGCTGGAAGCTGGTGTATGTGGCCCCGGAGCGTTTCCGCCAGAATTCCTTTGTGGAGGCCCTGCGCAGCACCGGCATCGGTCTGCTGGCGGTGGACGAGGCGCACTGTATCTCCCAGTGGGGGCATGACTTCCGGCCGGACTACCAGCGGCTGGGGGAGGCTGTGGAGCGCCTGGGCAATCCCCAGCTGGCGGCCTTCACCGCCACCGCCACCCCGACGGTGCGCGGCGATATCCAGCAGCAGCTCCGGCTGCGCCAGCCCTTCGAGTGCGTCCAGGGATTTGCCCGGCCCAATCTGAGCCTGAATGCCACCGCCTGCCCCAAAGTCCACGACAAGTACGCCCGGCTGAAGGCCGTGCTGGACCAGCACCGCACCGGCGTCATCTACTGCGCCACCCGCAGCAAAGTGGAGGAGGTCCATGCGCAGCTGCGGGAATGGCACATCGCCGCCGGCTGCTACCACGCCGGCATGTCCGAGGACGCGCGCTCGGAAACCCAGGAGCGTTTCATCGCCAAACGCGACGCCGTCGTTGTGGCCACCAACGCCTTCGGCATGGGCATTGACCGGCCGGACGTGCGTTTTGTCATCCACTATGACATCCCCGGCAGCGTCGAGGCCTACTACCAGGAAGCAGGCCGCGCGGGTCGCGACGGCGAACCCTCCTACTGCGAACTGCTGTTCAACTTTGCCGACACCAAAACACAGGACTTTTTCATCGAGGGCAACAACCCGACCATCGAGACCCTGCAGAGTGTTTATCAATCTTTGTTAAACTGGTCCAACGCCCAGCACGAAGTGGAGCTGAGCATTGACGACATCACGGACAAGGCGGGTGTCAAAAACAGCATGGCCGTCGGCTCCGCACTCAGCCATCTGGCCCGGGCCGGGTACATCGAGCGGTTCGACATTCCTGGAAAACGCATTCGCGGCACCCGCCTCCTGCAGCCGGATGTCCTGACGCGTAACCTGAAGTTCGACGTACAGGCCCTGCGTGAAAAAGAGCAGCGCGACCGCTCCAAGCTCAAGTCCATGATCGACCTCTGCTATGACGAGCACCGTTGCCGTCAGCAGCAGATCCTGGCTTATTTTGGCGAGACTGAAAGCCAGCCCTGCGGCACCTGCGATGTCTGCCGCCGCAGCGGCGTGCAAGTCCCGCGCGAGGGCACGCCCACCGAGGTCACCATGCTGCGCCAGGCCCTCAGCGGCATCGCCCGCATGTCCACGAAACGTGCCGACGGCGCCTGGGAAGGCCGTTATGGCAAGGGCCGCATCATCCAGATGCTGGTGGGCAGCAAATCCAAGGAAGTGGTGGACGCGGGGCTGGACCAGCTGAGCACCTACGGCCTGCTCAAGCACCTGGGAACGAACGCCCTGCATCCGCTCTTTGCCGAGATGGAACGGCAGAAGCTCATCGAAACCAGCACAGGGGAGTATCCCATCGTCACCCTCACCCCACACGGAGCCGAGGTGATGAAGAAAGGGGCCAATGTCCGCATGATGTGGCCCCACACCGGGCCCAAAGTGGAATCCGGGTTGAAATCATCCAGCCCGCTTGGCGACACCCCTCTGGCAGCCACCGAACTGGGTTTTGACGACGTCCTGTTCGAAAAGCTCAAGGCTCACCGCAACCTTCTCGCCCAGTCCGAAGGCGTGCCCGCCTACCTGATCTTCAGCAACCAGACACTGGAGTTCTTCACCCGGCTGAAACCCAAAACCCTGGCCGATGGCATGAACATCCGCGGGGTTGGTTTCAAAAAAGCCCAAAGCTACCTGCCCGACTTCATCCAGGTGATCAAAAAGCACGTGGGGTAAGAGTGATGCCAATGCAGCTCACGCCTACAGCATCACAATATCAAGAACTCTCAGTTCTTTGGCCAATGATCCGCCCAATAGGTAATCACAAAGCCTTCCAGTCGGAGGTTTTCAAGAGCCCTGCCAGTGCTGTCTTTCATCTGATAGTCTCCCAGTTGGAAGGGGTATGCTGCCAACTGATAGATTAACTTGGTCAATCTGCGTTGACGGGATTTAGGCAGGACGTTCAAAAACTCCCAAGCCTTCGCCGACAGCACAGGTTCGTAATCGCCAGAAGGCATTCCAGGATTACTTGGCAGGTTTCTTCAAACGAAAGCCTTTGCCGGCGTCCATCTCATCCATGCGGCGGCTCATCTCCTTTTTCCAGGATGAGCTTCCTTGCTTCAGCCTCAGGAGAAAAGCAGAAGCCTCCTCACGATCCTTCGCAGACAGCTTTGAAAGCTGCTGCTTCAGTTGGAGCATTTCCGCGGCACTCATGAAGCCATTTTGGACGTGCACAGAAAAAAATCAAGATGTCCTCTCCAGTCATCCAGGCGGCCTGCCTGCATAAGCTGCAGATCAAACGCCGCCCCAGGGCAACTCAGGCGGGACGCCTGAGCTACCGGAAGCCTCAGTTACGGCAAGCCGCTGTCCCTACATCCGCTCGGTGGTCTGGATGCCCAGAAGTCCGAGGCCGGTTTTCAACACGCGGCTCGTGGCGCTGCAAAGGGTGAGACGGGTGTTACGCACCGTGCCTTCGCTGTTCAGCACATGGCAGGCTTCGAAGAAAGCATGATAGGCCGAAGCCAGTTCATACAAGTAGTTAGCCAGTGTGTTGGGGCGATGGTCCACCAGCACATCATGCGCCGCTTCGGCGAACTGGGCGAGTTTCATCGCCAGAGCGATCTCGGCAGGTTCCGTGAGGACGACATCCTCCGTAATCGTCACCTCGCTGCCTTCCAGCTTGCGGAAGATGGAGCGGGTACGGACATAGGCGTTGATGAGGTAAGGCGCAGTGTTGCCCTGGAGGGAAAGCATCTTGTCCCAACTGAACTTGTAGTCCGTCAGGCGGTTCTGGCTCAGCTCGGCATACTTCACGGAACCGCCGCCAATGATGCGTGCGACTTCGTCCTTCTCGGCATCCGACAGCCCTTGATCCTTTTCATCTGCGGCAGCGCGGGCGCGCTCAATCGCCTCCTCGATCACTTCGAGAAGCCCCACGGTTTCACCGCTGCGGGTTTTAAACATTTTGCCATCCGGGCCCAGGATGCTGCCAAAGGCGATGTGAGTCATCTTGGTGGAGTGCCCCATGCGTGCGGCCGCACCGAATACCTGACGGAAATGCAGCTGCTGAGGTGCGCCCACCACGTACCAGATTTCATCGGCCTTCCATTCCTGGACACGGTAGTTGATGGTAGCGAGGTCCGTCGTCCCATAGAGGAACCCGCCATCACCTTTCTGGATGATCAGGGGCAGCGGCACCCACTCCTTCGTTTCACGATCACGCGTCATGAAAGGATCGTCCTCCACAGCGGCTGTTCCATCGCTGAAGATCACAGCAGCACCTTCGCTCAGCACAGCGATGCCACGGCAAAGGAGATCCGCCACCAGAGGGGCCAGCGCGTCGTTGTAAAAGCTCTCGCCAAGGTAGTGGTCAAACTCGACATTGAGCGTTCCATACACCTCCTCCAGTTGCTCCATGGTCAGGCGCACGCATTCTTTCCAGATGCCGAGGTTTTCCTCATCACCCTGCTGGAGTTTCACCAGTTCGTTTTTGCAAACGGTCAGCACCGCTTCATCCGCCTTGGCAGCAGTATTGATGAGCTTGTAGGTACGCACCAGTTCCTGGATGGGGTGCTTCTTCAGCTCTTCATGATTGAGCAGAGTCTTCCAGCCATGAATGATCATGCCGAACTGGGTCCCCCAGTCGCCAACGTGGTTGTCTGTAATGACCTTGTGCCCGACAAACCGGGCCACGCGCGCCAGACAGTCCCCGATGAAGGTGCTGCGGATGTGTCCGACGTGCATTGGCTTGGCAATGTTCGGCGCGCTGAAATCGATAACGACCGTCTTAGGCGCAGCGACCTGGACGACATCGCAATTCTCGCCGTTCACCACGGCCTTGAGCTTGGAAGAAAGAGCTGCCGGGGAGATGCGGAAGTTCAGGAAACCCGGACCGGCAATGCTCACCTCGCTGCACAGGTCACCGGCGTCAAAGGCGGCTTTGATCTGCTCTGCCAGGGCACGCGGATTGGTCTTCAGCTGCTTGGCCAGAATCATGGCCGCATTGCTCTGATAATCCCCAAATCGCGTATCCGAAGCCAGTTCAACAGAAACGGCAAAGCCTTCCGGCAACGAGATGCCGGCGGCGGAAAAAGCGGACTGGAGACGGTCGGTAAGAACAGTGCGAAACATGGGGCGGTGAAGATACCGGCTTTTGGCAAAAGTCGAACACGGAATCTGCCAGCGTGGAAAGGCTGCCTCAGGCCAGCCCCAAAGCGGTCACTTGCTCTTCATCCAACCCCAGATAGTGCCCTAGCTCGTGCAGAAGCGTCAGCCGCACCTCTTCGCGAAAAGTGTCAGGCTTTTCCCCCACGTAGTCCCAGAGATTGTCCAGAAAGAGACGGATGCGCGGCAGCTGCACAGGCACGGAGGGTTCCACTTCTGCCAGGGAAAGCCCCTCGAAGACGCCCAGAAGGTCATCGTCAATCTCCTCTCCGTCACCGAGGCATTCGGCCATGAACACGGGCTGGATCAAGCAATCCTTGGCGGCTACGGCAATGGCCTCTGGCAGTTCACGCATCGTCTGGCGTACGACCGCCGACGCGATTTCGAGCAAATGCTCTTCACGCATGAGAGACAAAGGGCCGGTTCTACTGCTGGTCGTAAAGCGTGCCGGCACGCCTTCCGTTGATGGTGGTTCCGCCCAGTTCCTGCATCATGGTTCCCATGACCTGGCTGCCAAGGCCGTTCTGTCGGGTGGAATTATAGACCGAGCCGGTGATGGTCCCCACCCCTGGCGGCGTGTTCTGCTGCGGGGCATCCGGTGTGGGGATGGCGTTTGCCTTCATGTCGCTCTGCACCAGGGCATGGCGGCTCCAGGCCATGGTGTCCACGCGGTTTTGCACCCGCTGGTCAAGCTGGCTGCGGGCGATGCGGTACTGCTCGGCATCCATCGCACCTGCGCGGCGCTGGTCTTCCAGGCTGGCATAGTCCTGGCGGTACTCTTCCCGCACCTTGCGTTCCATCGCATCCAGAGACTCCGCCGTCGGGGTACTGGAGACACAGGCGCCCAGCAGGAACGCGAGGGGAAGGCCTAGAAGGATGCGAAAAGACATGGGGTAATCTTCAGCATAACTGTTCATTCCGCACTTTTCAATCCAAACCGCCACGCCATGGTCCTGGAAACCCTGTCTTCCCATGGCCACCGATCCAATTGAAGATGACCTGTCTCAAAAAACTCCCCGGGGAAATTTCCTGCATTACCCGAGCTCCCGGCTGGGTGCCAAAATCATCCCCCAAGACCTGACCACTTTCAAAAGCCGGGGTGTCTCCCGGGTGGAGCGCGAACTGCAGCAGGAACTCCTGGAGCTGCACGAAAAATACCTGCGCATCATTGATTCCTTCAACTGGAACAAGGTCATCTACGAAGCCCATTTTGGCTTTGAACCCGTGGTGGGTGAAACCTACCACCTCTACAGCGTGGAGGGCAGGCATCACCTGAGCATGATCGAGCCGGAATCCTGGCATCAAAAATGGATCGGCAGCTTCCGCCTCAATGCCGACGGGCGCTGGCAACTGGAAAAATCCGCTGAGGACTTCGATCTGCGCGACTGGATCCGCACGCAGGTCACCCCCTGATCATTGCGAGCAGAAAGACAGATCAATCCCATTGCGGAGGCCCCTGGCTGATCCACCTTGGTCTCATCATGTCTGACTTCTCCACCATCGGTCAACGTCTCGCCGGGCCGTGCGGCATCCAGGAACTGATGGACGATCTTGGCGAAGCCCTCTCGCTGCACCCGGACATGCGCATGCTGGGGGGCGGACAGCCCGCTGCCATCCCGGAGGTGCAGCAACTGTGGAGACGACAGATGGAGGCCATGCTGGCTGACGGCACCCTGGACAAAACCCTGCTGAACTATGATCCGCCCGGCGGAAATCCGCTGTTCCGGGAGAAGTTTGCCGCCTTCCTGAAACGCGAATGCGGCTGGGATGTAACCCGTGAAAACATCGCGGTCATGCCCAGCAGCCAGAGCGCTTTCTTTTTGCTGTTCAATCTCCTGGCCGGTGACACACCCGGAGGGAAAAAGCGCATTCTTTTTCCTCTGCTGCCCGACTACATTGGATATGCCAACCAGGCGCTGGCCGAAGGCCAGTTCACGGCCTGCCGCCCCATCATCCAGGATCACGGCCCCCGTGAGTTCAAATACCACGTGGATTTCGAAAGCCTCCGGCTGACGCCCGACATCGCAGCCATGTGCGTTTCGTGCCCTACCAACCCGACAGGCAACGTCCTGACCGAGGAAGAGTTCACACGGCTGCGGGACCTCGCCCGCCAGCATGGCATCCCGCTGATGATTGACAACGCCTATGGACATCCCTTCCCCGATGTCATCCACGGCAGCTTCCGCCCGCAGTGGGAACCGGGAATGATCTTTAGCATCAGCCTTTCCAAAGTGGGCCTCCCGGGAGTACGCACATCCGTGGTCGTGGCAGATCCGGCCATCGTGCGGGCTTTGTCGAACATGAATGCCATCGTCTCCCTGGCGAACGGCAATGTGGGGCAAGCGCTGCTTTCACCCCTGCTGGGCGACGACACTCTGCTGCGCCTGGGGCGGGAGACCATCCGCCCCTTTTACAAGGAGCGTTCAGACTTTGCCAAAGGTGTCCTCGCCCATGCTCTTGGCGAAGATTTGCCCTGGGCTTTGCATGCGCAGGAAGGCGCATTTTTCCTCTGGCTCTGGTTGAAGGATCTGCCGGTTCCCGCTGCAGAACTTTACCGGAGATTGAAGGCCCGCAAGGTGCTGGTAATTCCCGGACATTACTTTGCCTTTGGCCTGGATGAAGAGTGGAAACATCCTCAGGAGTGCCTGCGGCTGACCT
>DASWXG010000849.1:0-8490 GCA_036405615.1 Prosthecobacter sp.
TGAGGAAATCATCGGCTGCGAAGGTGGAGGAAAAAGGCAGCGCGGCTGCCAGGGCAAGAAATGTACGACGGATCATGGTTGGTTGATAAGGTGAAAGTGCAAACGGGATCAAGCATCAAGTCAGGCCATCAGTCTTTGGTAACGGTGAGCGTGCCCCACATCACAAGAGCATGTCCAGGGAAGGTGCAGACAAACTCATAGTCACCTGGCTGGTTAGGCGCCTTGACTTTGAGCTGCTCCTTCTGGCCTGGCTCCATCAGCTTTGTGGCGGCGATGATGTCTTTTTCAAAAGCCTGGGGAAGGTAAGCGCGGCCCTGTTTGTCCACCTTCTCAGGCGTCATGGTCATGGCGGCATTGCCGATCTCGACATGTTTGCCGGGCGGCACGATGACGAAGTTGTGCGGCATGACATCGTCATTTTCAAAGATGACTTCGAAGGGTTTACCGGCGCGGACAGTCAGCTTGGTGGTGTCAAAACGAAGCTGCTCATGCACGGTGTGGACAATGAAGACATCCACGCTGACGCCGCGCAGTTCCTTCAATACCGCCTGCCCAGCATCGCCCTGGAGAGAGGCCATCTCCTTGGCCGCGGTGATGATCTCCACATAGTCTTGCTTGGAGCGATCGCCAGCAGGGACGGTTTTGGCATAGGCCAGCACGCTGTCTGTGACGGCCTTGGCCTTGCCCGCATCCCATGAGGTTTTCGGGAACTTGATCAGAGCCTTGGCGGCGGCATTGCGCTCCTGTCCGCCAGCCAGAGCATCGGCAACCACAGAGAAGTTTTCACCGGCTTTGTCCGGGCTCATCAAAGGCAGAGCCGCAAAAACCGCACTGCGGGTTTGCGCATCTGTATTCTTGTCAGCAAGCAAAGCTGTGAGCAGCGGCTGGAACTTGGCCCGCAGAGGCGCGTTCGCGGCCGGAATGAGACCGATGGACTCGATGAGGTAACGACGGGCCTTGCCCGCGCTGCTCTTCCAGATTTCTTCAGGACCGGCATCTGTGACCACGAGAGCCGCATAGGCCGCACGGATGACGGGTGTCTGGGTTCCCTTCGTGGCGAGCTCCAAAACGCCGTTGCGATGCCGCTGCAGGTGACCGCGGTTTTCCAACACCAGCAGTTTGCCAATCTCCTCGGCAGTAGAGTTCAGCCTGCCTCCTGCGGCATCAATGAGCTGGAGAATCTTCACGATCTCCAGGGTACGGTCGTTGCCGGTCTGCTTCACCAGTTCCGTGAGGGCATTGGCGCGGACATCTGCCGGCAACTTCGGACGGGTCAGTTTTTCAATCAGGACAGGCTCGACATCTGGAAGTCCTTTGAGATCGCCATCCGTGGTCTTGGTGATGAACTCGGCCAGAGCTTTGGGATCCTGGGGCAGGAGCTTGGTTTTCAGCACGCTCTGCAGGCCTTTCCGGCATTCGCTGAAGACGTGGTCAATGTAATAGTCGCTCGGGTGTTTCAGCACATCATAGGCGATCTCCAGGGCCTTGGCAGCATCGGGTGTCGGCTGATAAAAGCTGAGGGCGCGGATGCCATGCATGCGGACACGTGGATCAGCATCATTGACGGAAGCGCGCAGCAGGTCCAGGGCACCGGGAACGCTGTCCTTCCAGTAGCACAGCACACGGGTAGCGGCAGCGCGGGCACGCGGATCAGGCGAAGAAAGCACCTGCTTCAGCAGGTCCACATCCACCACATCCACCCACTGGTGGGTCCACAGGGCCTCCAGGCGGTGATGCTCATACTCGGGATCGGATTTGTCGAGGGCAGCGGCCCACTTCTTGGCGGCGGCAGCCACTTCCTTGGAGTCGTGTTTGGCCAGCTCCACCTTGGCGAGCTGGCGGGTGCCGTCTTCCCATTCCTTGAGGAGTTCCAGCAGATTGGCAATGGACTCACCATCGATCTTCTTGGGCTTCAGCAGCGGACGGCCTTCATAGGTGATCTTGTAGATGCGGCCGTGCTTGTGGTCGCGGTTTGGATCACGGAGGTGGTGCTGCATGTGGCCGATGATGGCATTCGACCAGTCGCAGAAATACAGTGCGCCGTCTGGGCCCACGCTCACACAGGCGGGACGGAAGGTGGGATACACAGCGGGGTCCGCCTTCACCAGATCTTCCACGGTTTCACCCTTCATGCCGGAGCCGTCCTGGCTCAATTTCACACGCCAGATGCCCTGGAAGCTGATGACGTTGCAGTTGAGGAAGTTGTTCTGAAACTCCTCCGGAAAATGGCGGCTGCTGATGATGCCGTTGCCTGGGCTGGGGCGCGCGGGGCGGTCCCAAAACGGCTTCAGTTTGGCACTGCCTCCGCCTTCACGAGGCAGGTAGGAAGAGGAGGCCTCGGCAAAGGTGTTCACGTTGCCGGTGGCATCCGTGAAGTAAGCATTGCCCCAGCGGTCCCAGATTTTGCCATGAGGGTTCACGGTGGCGTCGGTGGTGAAACGCTGCAGTTCGTTGCGATTCAGATCGTAACGGTAAATGGCCCCGTTGGTGTTGCGCACCACGCCGTAGATGGTTTCAACCTGGCTGCGGTGGAACACACCATCGCTGGGGTAGATGGCACCACCGTTGTCATAGCTCAGGTAGCAGGTCTCGTGGTGGCTGTCTGCCGCGCAAAGGCCCATGAGGATGCGCTCGCGCTTGTCGCCTTTGCCGTCGCCGTCCGTATCTGCGATGTAGAGCAGGCTGGGCGACTGCATGACGATGACGCCGTCCTTGTAGATCTGGAAGCCGGTGGGGCAGTTCAGATCATCGGCAAAGGTCGTCATCTTGTCGGCCTTGCCGTCGCCATTGGTGTCTTCAAAGATGAGGAGGCTGTCGCCCTTGGGGCTGGTGGGAGTGCGGCCCGGATAGTTCAGCCAGGCGCTGACCCAGAGACGGCCTTTGGTGTCCCACTGCATCGCCACGGGATTGACCAGTTCAGGGAACATCTTTTCATCCGCGAAGAGCTGGATCTTCATCTTACTGTGCACCTGGATGTCCTTCATGGACTCCTGGGCATCCGGGATGGCCACAAGACCGTCCTCAGTGAACTTCATGCCGGTCATCGGCGTCTTGTTGAAGTCCTTGCCGCTGTTCGGGCTGGGCATGTTGGTCGCCACCTTGTCCACCCCGGGGAGATTGTCGTCCTTCACCGCCAGGTCGCCGCCTTTGGCGATGGCCCACACGCGCTTGTCGCGGTTGGCGGTCTTGACGTCACGCTGGGACATCTCCTGCTGCATCACCTGGAAGTTGGAAACATAAGGCTTGGCGGGTTCTTTTTCGTTCTGCTTGAAAGAGCCGACGCCCGGCGCATAAGCCAGCCCGCTGCGACCGCCGTAAATGTTGTATCCGTCTACCGTGCGATAGCGCTGGTGCCACTCCCAGTTCTTTTCCACGATGGCCTTGCGCAGCTTTTCATTCGCCTGCGGTGCTTCTTTGCCGGTCAGCCCCTTGAACGCTGCTTCCGCAACCGCCTTGTCGCCGGCTTCATTCAAATAGAGGCCGTTGATGCTCAGCGGCTGCTTGCCCTGGGCGGTCTTGCTCGGGTTGTAGAGATCCACAAACGTCACGCCGTTGGCTGCGGCCACATCGTTCATGGCGGCGGTGTAGTTCTGCAGGTTCGTGTTTTTCTCATCCACAGCAGGCAGGCTGGGACTGGCCAGCTTTTCCAGCGCAATGGGGGAGAAAAGCACGATGCGCGGGGCGCCTTTGCCGTTGTATTTTTTAGCCTTGGTCTCCTTCAGAAAGGTGTCCAGGTTCTTCTTGAAGGCGTCCAGGCCCTCGTAACCTTTGAAAGACTCATTGTTACCGTAGAAGGCAAAGATGACATCGGCCTTCACCTTGGCCAGCCATTCGTCGCGTGTGCCAAAACCATCCACACGGTGCCAGGTCTGCACCTCGTCGCCGGAAAAGGCGAGGTTGCGGAAGGTGATGTCCTTGTCCGCATTGGCCTGGGTGAGCAGAGTCTCCAGCCAGCCATAATGCTGGGAGCGGTCAGGCAGCACGTTGCCCAGGATGGCGACAGAGTCGCCCGGCTTGAACTCGACCTGGGCACCAAGCGGCGCAGCCAGAGCCAGGGAGGCAAGAAGGATGGAGAGGCGGTTTTTCATGAACAGGGTTGGGAAGAACAGCGGCGGGGGAATACGGTCCGGAGCTCCGATCCTTTCCACCGCGGTAATGCTTCCCGCAGCACTGGACAAAACCGGACAGGGAAAATGAGTTTTTTGTTTTCCCGCAGACTCAATTTCCACCCAGTCCCGGATGCTTCCTTTGATCCAGACCGCTCCAAGTTCAGTGCGCAGACCTGCCGACAGCCACACAAATACGAATCTTGCCGTCTGCCGAAACACTGAGAGGGTAACGTGAGAACTCTCGTGAGCCTTTGATTTCCAGCCCTCTCTCATCATACCCCGGCCAGGCGACATCCACCGAGACCAAGCCTGGAGAAAGCACCTCCCATTGCAAAAGTTCGGGACGTGTGGCCATGACACCACGGGCATGATAGGACTTCACCGCCCGGGCAAAAAAGTCACTGACCTCTTTCCGGTCCGCAACCGCCAAGGTGCCCTGGTCCGACACCACCAGTGACGGGATTGCCCAAGCCTCGGCAAGCTCATCAAAACGCGACTCGCTGAGAGCGGCTCCGTAACGAACCAGGAAAGCTTCGATCTCAGAAGGCTTCATACCCTGGATTCGCGCGCCCAAGCCAGGCTGGCCGCGCAAAGTCCGAGGATTTCAAGACATCCTTCCGTTCCTTACTTCGGCAGCATGGTGAAGTACTGCTCTTCCATCTGCTTGACCTTGGCGCGGGTGGGGTCCAGCTGGGGCTGCAATTTGGCAAGCTCAGCATTGATTTCGACCAGGTTCTTGTCTCGCTGAGGATTGTCTTTTTCCGCAGCAGCGATGGCGGCCTCGGCATCGGTCTTCTTCTTCCGCGCAGCTTCCAGTGCCTGACCGGCTTGACCAACCTCCGCCCTTTTGGCATCGAGAACTTTGGCCTCGGCTTCCAGCTTGGCATGGGCCTCCGCAAAGGCTTTCTCGAGAGGAGGAAGCGCCGCTTTCACCTGGGCGATGGCGGCATTCAGAGCCTGGACTTTGGCAGCAAATTCCTTTTCCAGAGAAGCGGGTATTGCCTGCTTGGCAGCAAGGGCGGCCTGCTGGGCGGCGATTTCTTTCGTGATGCTTTCATGCTGGCCCCGGACAGGTGCAGCAGCCTTTTCAGCCGCAGCCAGATCGGCCTTCACGGTAGCAAGCTGGCTCTCCGTTTTGGGAACCGCCGCGTTTGCCTGCTCCAACTGGTTTTTGGTCTTGCCAAGGGCCAGGCGGGCATCAGCCAGAGTCTTTTCCGAAGCCTGACGCGCTGCACGGCGGGCATCCAGTTCGCTCTGGGCATCGGCCAGTTTGGCAGCTGAGTCAGCGGCCAGTTTCTCGGTTGTCCCGAGTTTGGCCTGCACGGCAGCCAAAGCTTGTTCCAAGGGCTGGACCCCTTCATTTTTCGCCTTGGCATCTGCCAGCGCTTTCTCGGCTTTGGCGACTTCCTGGCGGGCAGCCTGGACCGAGCGGCCGGTTTCAGCCGTAGCCCGTCGGGCGTCGGACAGAGCTTGGTCTGCCGCCTGAATCGCCGGAATAAGGGCAGGCTGGGCGGCCTCGGAATCTTTGACAGCTTTTTCCTGGGCAGGCAAAGCGGCCGTGAGATCTGCAGCGGATTTTTTCAAGTCTGCGAGGGTGCCTTCCAGCTTGGTTGCAGCGGCTTGCTTGCCCTTCACCACTTCTTCAGGTCCTTTGAGTTTGGCGGCCACTTCACCCAACTTTTTGTTCAGCGGTTCAATGGCCTTCTGAATGTCTTCCGCCGCCTTCTTCGCAGCGGCGGTTCCTTCGTCGCGAGTTTTGGTGAGGGCGGCAATCTCGGCTTCACGGGTGCCCAGGATCTGTTTTTGCTCGTTCACCTTGGCGGCCGCAGCAGCATCGGCTTCACGCGTCGGCGCAACGGCTTTTTCGGTGCCGTCGAGTTCGGCCTTCAACTTGGCCAGCGTTGCCTCATGCTGGGGAATGGCTCCCGAGGCTTCTGCAATCGCCTTCTTGGAAGATTCAATGCGGGCAGCGTTGCTGACCTTGGCATCTTCATTCTCCTTCTTGGCAGCGGAGTAGTCGTTGAAGTCACCTTCCAGTTTGGCCAGCTTTTCCTTTTCTGTCAGCACGCTGACATTGAACTGAGCGGCCTTCAGCACCGTGGGCAGTTTATGGGCAAAAGCGATCTGGCCTTTGTGGGCATCCAGGGTTGCCTGGGCAGCTGCCGCAGCGGCCTTGGCATCCGCGATCTGCTTTTCATTTTCAGCGACGGACTTCGGCCAGGCTTCGAGTCCTTTTTTAGACTCAGGAAGCTGCTTTTCTTTTGCAGGCTTTGAAGCTTTCAGAGCCGCCACCTGATCCTGCGCAGCTTTGACCGCCTTGTCCAAATCGGCCAGCGCTGCCGGCGCTGCGGCAGTAGCCTTTTTGAGGGTTTCCAGCTTGCCGTTCTGTTCGCCGATGGACTTGGCCAGTTCAGCAACTTTGGGGGCGTCTTCTGGTTTGGTGAGGGCAGCCTTGTCCGCATTCAGCTTTGCGAGGGCGGCCTCAGTCGCCTTGATCTCGGCCACAGACTGCTCGTGTTTCTTGATGATGTCTGGCTGAGCAGCCCTTTTCGCCTGGGCTTCCTGAAGGGCCTTTTCACCGGCGGCAATCTTCCCCGGCAATTCTTTGATTTCCGCTTCCAAAGCCGCGACGGCGGCGGCTGCATCGGCCGCCTTTTTCTTCGTCTCTGCGAGACGGGTCTCAGCCGCAGGCACAGCCCCCTGCGCGGCCTTCAGCTTGGCTTCCACTTCAGGAAGCTGGGCAACCAGTGTCGCCGCGAGTTTTTCAGATTCGACGATCCGCTGAGCGAGCAGCGGCGGATTGCTCGAGAAATCACCCTGGGGAGCCATCTTGGCTTCAACGGACCACTGTTTGATCTCCCCTCGCCAGTTGGCCGTGACAGCAGACTTGGAGTCGTACAGCGCCACCACTTTGGTCACGATGTCTCCCTGGCTGGGAGCTTCGCCGACCTTGTTACCGTTCACATCCCAAATACGGACGAGACCGTCGTTGCCGCTGGAAACCAGCTTGCCATCCGGAGTGAAGGAAACGGACTGAACACCGCCACCATGGGCGGCCCAGTTTTTGACCTGTTTGCCCTCGTTCATCTCCCAGAGGCTGATGGTGCCATCCATGGAGCAGGAGGCGAGAATGTTGGAATCTCCACGCCAGGCAAGATCGGTGCACGAGGCTTTGTGCTGGCCCAGCACATAAAACTCGCCGCCATTCGCAGCCTCCCAGACCATCACGTTGCCGTTGCGGTCGGAGGTGGCGAGAAGCACACCATCCGGGCTGAAAGCCGTGCCCATGATCCACTCCGTGTGTTTGTTGATGACATAGAGCTCCTCGCCGGTGGCGCTGTTGTAGACCTTGACCTTCTTGGAAGGGCTGCCGATAACCACCATCTTCTGGTCCGGGCTGATATCGGCACTCATCACCTGGTCGAACTCCTTGCCGACTTCGACGATGCGCTTGCCGGTCTTGACGTCCCAGACGACCGCATGGCCCATCTTGCCGCCTTTGCCGCCGCCCATCACCAGGAGGGATCCGTTGCGGCTGAAACGCAGGCTGCGTGCATAACCTTCGGCATACGGGAAGATGCCGGCAAGCTGCCGGGTCTCCGTGTCATAAAGCAGAATCTGCTTGGTACCTGCCAGAGCAACCAATGAGGTCCACGGGCTGGCCGCCATGGCCGTCACCGCCGTCGTACGGGGAGTGACGATGACGGGCTCGAGCAACACGTGCTCCGGTTTCGCAATGGGACCTTCAGGTTTGCCGCTGGTGACGGCCACCGCCATGTCCACCTTCGGTTTGGCGGATTTCTTGGCGACACTGGACTTCGTTTCCAGCAGACCGCCGGAAATCCATTTGGACAGAATCTCCAGTTCCTTGGGATTCAGAGGCGCGCCTTCCGGCGGCATGAAAGGCTCTTCCTTTTTGGCGCAAGTCGTCCACAGACGGCTGGAATCCGCATTGCCCGCATCCACCACGGCACCGCCGCCGCCGCCGGTCATCACGGCGCCAAAGCTGGTCAGGTCCAGGTCACCCTTTTTCTTATCAGGGCTGTGGCAGGAAAAGCACTTGTTCTCCAGCAAAGGACGCACGTGGTCCTCATACGTGATCTTTTCGGCCTCCTGGGCGACCGCACCGGCGGCCGTGAAAAGGCTGAGTGAAAGGATCTTGGCGTGGTTTTTCATGAGCGGATAATGGAAGAGGCCAGCGGGGATGCAGGGCATGGCATCCCCAAGACGGGGCCGGACCGGGTCTTGGCAGAGCGAGGCTTAGTGATTGAAGTAGAACTCCTTGGAGTTGAGCAGCGCCCAGAAGACGTCTTCGAGCGCCTGCTGCCGCTGGTCTCCGGCAGAAGCCAGAGTCTGGCTGATGGCCTCTTTTTCCTTGTCC
>DASWXG010000850.1:0-8203 GCA_036405615.1 Prosthecobacter sp.
CGCTGTCGTGAGGGCCCGCAAGCAGGCAATGCGTGGTGGCAGCTGGACTGGGTTTCCCGCGCCTTCCTGGCCGGACATCGCCTGTGTGAGATCGGCGGAATCACCCTGGCGATTTCTCCCCAGTCGCTGCGCGGGCTCAACGGCCGGATGCTGCACTATTCAGGCGGGCAGGTTGTCGTAAAACATTAAAGCGACAGCATCCTCCCTCAGCGGTTGTTTAGTGGAATCCGCATGAAACGCCGCGCCCTTCTCACCACCGCCTGCAGCGCCTTTGCCGCCCCCTTTGTCAAAGCACAGAGCAAATCCAGCCTCCAGGGGGCCACCATCGGTCATGGCGGCTTCCGCTATCAGGTGGATCTGGAGTGGTGCCGAGCCCAGCCGGAGAAACATCCCGTGAAGAACTGCCATGAGATGGTCATGGACTCGCAAAAGCGGCTCATCATGATCACCGACGAGCCACGCAACAACATCCTCATCTTCGACAAGGAGGGCAAGGTCCTTGATGCCTGGACACTCAAGCTCAAGTCAGGCCACGGTCTTTCCTTGGATGCGAGAGACGGCCGCGAATACCTCTGGCTTTGCGATCCCGGCTCAGGCACCGTTGTCAAAACCAGCCTGCAAGGTGAAGTGCTTTTAAAGCTTCCTCATGCCTCCGAATGCGGAGCCTATGATGCTGGCACCAAGTATGCCCCCACCGAAGCCGCCGTCGGTCCGGATGGCGATATTTATGTGGCGGACGGTTATGGTTCGCAGTTCATCCTGCAGTTTGATGCCAGCGGAAAATTCATCCGCAAATTTGGCGGCCTCAGCAGCCAGGCCCTGAATCCCGGCAAGTTCATGCAAGCGCACGGCGTGGCCATTGACAGCCGCAGCGGCACCCCCCTGCTGCTTTGCACGGAGCGTCTGCGCAATGAGTTTCACTGGTACACCCTGGAGGGCGACTACGTGCGCTCCGTCTATCTGCCAGGTGCCTTCATGAGCCGCCCCGTCATCGCCGGGGATCTGCTTGTCTCGGGGGTCTGCTTTGGCATGAAACCCGGCGACTACCGCATGTGGCGGGAACGCGGATTCATCGTCATTCTCGACAAGGACAATAAGGTCGTCTCAGCACCCGGGGCCCATGCTCCGGAGTATGAGGCGGACCAGGTGAAACTGCTTCTGCAAGACCAGCCGGTCTTCCGCAACGTCCACGACGTTTGTGTGGATGATGAAGGCAGCCTTTATGCCTGCCAGTGGAATGCTGGACAGGTATATCCCTTCAAGCTGCGGAGGGTGTAGTCCTGCTCAAGGTCTGCGCAAGGTTTCCAAAGCTTTTTCATCGGCACCGATTCCCGTCTCAGCATTCAGAGGACCCGGCAGCCACTTTGAGCCCGCCTCTGTGGTGTGGGTGTCCTGGAACTGGGCGAAGATGTCGGCGTTGTAGAGGGCTGGCCCCCAGCGCAGACTTTTCAGATCATAGCGGTTGCCTGCACCGCTCCACCGGGCCTCAGCATAGATCAGCACCTCCGGTTTGCGGTCATCGCCAGAAGGCGCAATCACACTTTTGGTTAGCTTCATCTCCCCGCGCGGTGTCACCTGCGCGTCCAGTCCCAGAAAGGTACAGTTCTCTGCTTCCAGGAAGCTTTCACCCGTCACCCGGATGTTTCCGGCCAGGTCCGGCCTGCGGCGCATCACCACGTTTTTCAGGTGCACCCGGCTCAGGCCCTTCTGCTCACGGTCGCCGTGGCGCGACACAGTCAGGGCATAAGCGGCTGAACTCTCCACCAGCACATTCTCCATGCTGTGAGGCGAGTCACCGATGAAAAAGATGTCGTGGCCAAGGCAGCGGCTGATGAAAACATTTTTGTAGTGTGTCACGCTGGAGACGGTGTCGCACAGGCCGGTCGAATTGCCGATGCTGACAAAACCGTCAATGCGGCACTCCGCCGCCTCATGCGCGCTAAACCCGTCATCCCCGCAGTCAATGGCGGCGATCTTCTCAAAGACCGTGTCCACCTGGTCGCCATGGATGTTAAAACCGTCGTTGTAGACATGCGTGCAAGTGATGTTGCGCACCACGAGGTGAGCCCCCTTGCCCGACAAAATCACACCGCTGCTGCGGGCCGGGTAACGGATGTTGGCGGCATCCAGTCCCTGCCCTTCCGGAAGCTTCAGATAAAACGCATCCTCCGCCTCCGCATAAGTCCACTCGTTGACCTGCAACTCCTCCACTTTCTTCAAAGGCTTGCTCGGCCCCTTGGAGGTGCGTCCCATGTGGTTCATGCTGCCGTTCCAGAGGAAGAACCAGCGCCCCAGGATGGCCTTGTCCATGCGAGGCATGAGCTTCACTTTGCGGAAGAGTCCACCCCCCAGAGACTCCCAGTCGACCGCTTTCACGGGCTCGCTTCCATTAATCACTGCCCCCTGACCGTCCACCGTCACCGGCTTGCCAGGCTGCCCGTGCTTGTTGCTGAGGTCCACGCTCTCCCAGTAAGTGCCCGGTTTTAACAGCACCGTATCTCCGGGCTGGGCCAGCCTCACAGCGCGGGCAATGGTCTTCAAAGGCGCGCTCACCCCATCGTTCTTATCATCACCCGCAGCCGGATCCACTTGCAGCGCAAGAAGCGGGGCAGTGCCAAGGGCCAGACAGAAAAAGGGCAGGATAATACGCAGCTTCATGAGGGAATGGAAAAAGGAAGGAACATCAACGCGCCCAGAAGGCCGTCTTGTTCATCCCTCGCCGGCCAGAGGCACTTCGTGCATTCAAGCTTCCGGCTTGCGGCCGCTAGCCTGTGTGACCCCGAGCATACGCTGCTCAATCTCCGCGGTCAGCTGGTCCCAGGTGAAGCGCCAGGCCCAGAAATCCCCCACCTTGCCAGGCGTGTTCATACGCGACTCGCTGCCCAGTCCCAGCAGGTCCTGCAAGGGTGCCACGGCCATGCGTGACTGTGAATGCCACACCGCGCCGATGAAATCCCAGTGCAGCTGGGAGCCATCCGTATGGGTATAACCAAGGATGGTGCGACGCTCTGCCTCCAGGCGCTCCGGACTGCCTCCCGCATCCTCCCCCTGGCCTGTCTGAAACAGCCCCTGCACTGTGTCGTTGTCGTGAGTACCGGTGTAAGCCACCGATTCATCCGGATAATTCTCCGGCAGATAGTCTGGTGACACGCTGTCCGGGCCAAAGGCAAACTGCATCACCTTCATGCCGGGGAATCCATGACGGAGACGCAGTTCGGTCACGTCATCAGTAATGATTCCAAGGTCTTCCGCGATCACCGGCACATGGTTGCCCATCTCACCTTTCAGGGCCTCGAACAAGGCATCCCCTGGAGCAGGCACCCAGCGTCCGTTCACCGCCGTGGGCTCGGCTGCGGGAATCTCCCAATAGGCGGCAAAACCGCGAAAGTGGTCAATGCGGACAATGTCCACCATCTCCAGCGTCTTGCGCAGACGCGACTTCCACCAGCCGAATCCTTCCGCCTCATGGGCGTTCCATTTGTAAAGCGGGTTGCCCCAGCGCTGGCCGGTGGCGCTGAAATAGTCTGGCGGTACGCCTGCCACCACAATGGGGCGGCCGCGATCATCCAGTTCAAACAGATCTGGCCGTGACCACACATCTGCACTGTCATGGGCCGTGAAAATCGGGATGTCCCCCACCATGCGGATACCCAGTTCCTGCGCCTTGGCGCGCAGCTTCTGCCACTGGCGAAAAAAGAAAAACTGCTGGGCCTTCACCTCCTCAATGGCCTCGGCAAGGCGCACGATCGCCTCAGCAATGGCCTCCGGCTGCCGCATGGCCAGCTCGGCAGGCCAGTCGTTCCAGGAACGGCCACCTTGTTCACCTTTGATGGCGATGAACAGCGCGTAGTCATCCAGCCAGTCCGCTTCACGTTCGCAAAAAACCTCAAAGGCGCGTGCCAGCAGCGGACTGGAGTTGCACTGGGCCAGAAACCGCTGGCAAGCCAGTTTCAAAAAGGCCATGCGGACCTCTTCCACGGCCAGGTAATTGACGCGGCCATCTGGAAACGCCGGCAGCATTGCGAGATCCTGCGGTGTCAGCACACCGTCACGGCACAGCGCATCCAGGCTGATCAGCAGCGGATTTCCGGCAAAGCTGGAAAGGCTCTGGTATGGCGAGGCACCAAACCCCGTGGGCCCCAGGGGCAGCATCTGCCACAAAGTCTGTCCCATCCGGTGCAGGGACTCCAGCCACTGGTGGGCCTCCGGGCCGATTTCTCCGATGCCAAAGCGCCCGGGAAGCGATGTCACATGCAGGAGAATGCCACTGGAGCGCGGGATGGAAAACATGGTCGGGACGGATAGGGCGTTAGCGTGCTGGGGTCAACGTCCACCTAGCACGAACCGGGCCGCAGTCACTGCTGCACCACACCCTGCGCGGTAATCGTTTTCCACTCGAGAATATCTTCGGCAAACGCCAGGTTTCCGGTTGCCTTCTGCCACTTTTCACAAGCTTCCACCAGGATCTTGCAGATGGAGCGCATGAAAGGCGGATCGCTGGTCACCGCAGGTTCGGATTCCGAATGCTTCCAGAGCATCGTGGCATCCTGCTTCAAATCATCATGGAGCCCGAGTGCAGCCTCCAGACGGACAATCTGCGAAAGCTCATAGATCCACTTTCCACGGTCCGTGTTGTGCAGTCTCTCCAGGCCCATGCACTCCCGGCGGAAGGCCAGCGCCGCCTGCAAGTTTCCCGCCTCTTCACGGATCTCCGCCGCTCCACGCAAGGCGCGCGGCAGCAGTTGGTCATTCCCCTGGGCCCGCGAAATCTGAATCGCCTCTGCCGTGGCGCGGAAGGCATCCTGATGACGGCCGGTTTTGTTGTAGTGGCGGGCCACCTCGATCCAGCGGCCAACCAGCGAATAGAACTCCGCCCCTTGATTGGCCGACGCCAGACGGATGCTCTCCTCCAGGTGCTGCGCCGCCTGTTCATACTTCCCTTGCTTGGCCTTCACCCGGGAAAGGGTGCGCAAGGCCAGCCCCTGGGACAAAGGCGAGGTGGGACCGTTCTCCTTGCGAGCCACATCCAGAAGAGTCTGGATGGTTTCCTCCGCCTTGGCAAATTCCCCGAGGCCCAGCTGCATGTCGGCCAGGAACAGCAAATGCGAAATCCGCTTCTTCTCGCCGCCTTTCACATCGTGCATGTATTGCTCCACCAGCGCCTGCGCTTCTTTGCCACGCCCCTGACGTGCCAGCTCCCGGGCATGATAGCGCGCCACGTCAAAGCGCTGCTCCCCATAGGCCGGACCATGAGCCTGCCAGATACGTTCCAGTTCTTCGTAATGCCCCAAGGCGGCCGGTTTGTCTCCGGTATCGGAGTAAGCTCGTGCCATGAGCAGCTGCGCGGCCAGCGTGCGGGGGTCTTCCCGTCCGTAAAGTTTAATGCTCAGTTCATGCTGGTGAATGCACAGCGGCAGCGCACTGCGGTAGTCACCCATGGCAAAAAAAACGCCGATCAGCTGCCCCAGCAACTCCACCTGTAGTTCCGGCTCGCCTTCCAGGTTCTGTACTTCCTTGACGCTCTCATTCACAGCAAGACTCAGCGCCTCAGGATTCTTGCCCTTGGAGATAAAAGAGCCGGCCTGACTCAGCAACTGGCTCAAAAAACCGTTGAGTGCCTGGGCTTTGCGAGACTGCGACTCGGCGAGCGCGCGCAAGCGGTCGGAGTTGTCCCGGGCCTCGGCTTCCTGCAAAAAAGCGTAGGTGCTCACCGCTGTGAGCATGACCAGATTCAGACCGACAATGGTGCCGATCGTGAAGGCGGTCCGGTTCCTCCTTACGAGTTTCTTGAAGCGGTACCAGCGGTCAGGTGGCCCCGCGCTCACCGGTTCATCCGCCAGATACCGCATCAGATCGTCAGCCAGCGCATTGGCCGATTCATAGCGGTGGTCCGGATTCTTCTCCAGGGCCTTCAGAATGATCCAGTCCAGATCTCCGCGCAGCTGGTCAAAGCTTGCCGGTGAATGTTTGCCCGCAGCAAGACGCTGCTGGGCACGCAGGCTGGGGCGCAGCGGTTCATCCTCGTAGATGCGTTGCAGCATCGCTGTCAGCGAAGTCTTCTTGTCAGATTCCGTTGCCAGCGGCGGCACCCCGGTGAGCAACTGGTACAAAATTGCCCCCAGCGAGTAGACGTCCACACGCACATCCACCACCTCTGCTCCCAGAGCGGCCTGTTCCGGCGCCATGTATTCCGGCGTGCCCAGCACCAGCCCGCGCTGGGTAAAGGCCAGACTGTCCGGCATGTCCGTGTCTGGAGCCAGCGCTTTGGCAATGCCAAAATCGATGATCTTCGGCATGGGGCCCGCATCCCCTTCCGCCACCAGAACATTGGACGGCTTGAGGTCCCGGTGTAAAACCGCGCGCTGGTGGGCATGCTGCACCGCACGGCAGACATCTAAAAACAGGCGGATGCGCCCCTGGCAGTCCAGGCCCGACTCTTCGCAAAACGCGGTGATGGGCCTTCCGTTCACCAGTTCCATCACAAAGTAGGGACGTCCGAGAGCCGTCGAACCGGCATCCAGCACCACGGCAATGTTGGGGTGGGACATCCGTTCCAATGCCCGGCGCTCCGCGCGGAATCGTGACAGCACCGCCAGTGAATCCATGCCCGGCCGGATGACTTTCAGAGCCACGGTGCGGCGGATGGGGCGGCTCTGCTCCGCCTGCCAGACAATGCCGAAGCCCCCTTCTCCCAGACGTTTCACCAGGGTGTAACTGCCCACGACATCTCCGGCCTGCTCGACTTGCGCCTCGGTGATGTTTTCCAGAGAATCATCCAGAGCCAGGTCCAGCATCGCCAGAGCGTTGCGGGTGGGCGGAATATCCGCTCCCGGTGGAATAGGGTCTGGAATGGACTCGTGGCGCATGGCCCTGAGAAAGAGATAAGCCGTTCAGCAACACCGGTTTCCAGAGAATCCCCAGAAACCGGACCAAGCTGAGGCAAGAACGGACAAAGGCGAGCTAATTTGTCACTCCCTCTGCCGCAAAATGCGCGCCAGTTCTTCGCTTTGAGTCATTCCGGGTCAATAACCGGCCCGTTGCAGGAATGCATCCAAGTTCTTCTGGAACTGAGGAATGTCAGCCTTCGGTGGCTGGTAACCCTGCGGCGTTCCGCTGAGTCCCAGACGCCCCATCTGGTCTAGAAACCAAGCCCCGGTAACGCCGTCGCTGAAGGTAACCTTGCCGCTGATGACGGTTCCGGGCAGAGCGATCTGGTCTGTGCTCATTTCCAAAGGCACGGCCGTTTCGTCCACGCCAGCCTCAGTCTCCGCGTCAGTTCCGGCGTCCAGATCTTCGTCTTCAAAGCTCTCTGCACCTGCGTCCGCTTCAGGAGGTGCTGGGGCAGGCTCAGGAGCCTTCTCCACTTCACGAGGCTTGTCCTTCAGACGCACTCCCACATCCAGCATCAGCAGACGGGCATCCAGGTAAGTCAGATTGATGCCAAAGTCGGTCTTCAGACGCTCTTGCACTTCGCCGAGTCCGGCTCCGGCGGCAGCCCAGGTCTCCACTTGGGCCAGTTGTTCAGGGGAAAGTTGAGACATGTATGAAAATGAAAACGAAACAAAAAAAGGAAAAGGAACCGTCAGCCAGTGATAGGCCTCAGTTCTTCATGGAACCGGTAACAATGGCCGCCAGCTTGGCCGCCTGGGCAGCCAGGGGTTTCACCTGGTCCAGGGTCAGGGGCTTGTCGGCGGGCACGTCCAGCAGGGGCACCAGTTCGCGGAAACCATCACGGATGGACTTCAAGGATTCGTTGTTCTGCAGGCGCGGGCTCAGATTTTCCAGGCTGGCCAGGTAATAGTCGGCAATGTCTTTGCGCATCAGCCGGAGCGTTTTCTCCGGGGTGTAGTTGTCCTGCACGCTGCGGGTGGCGATTTCAAAAGCGCGCAGCCAGCCGCCCAGGCTCACCAGGTGGGCAATGTCCACGTCGCGCAACTGCACCATTTCTGCCTCCACATCCGCCTGGGTCAGCGCCAGTTCGGAGCGCAGTTTGTCCCAGTGACCGTCAATGCTGTGCTCAAAAAGGCTCTGCGTGTGGCGGTTCATGCGGCTGCCCGTGCCCAGCACCTTGGCATACTTGATGAGAGCTCTGCCCACATCTTCCATGGCTTCCACCTTCTCGCACTGGACGATCAGAAAACCGTCCGCAATCAACGTCCCCAGGCCCAGGGACACCAGCACGCGGTCCGAAGGCGTCTGGCGG
>DASWXG010000851.1:0-3181 GCA_036405615.1 Prosthecobacter sp.
GCGCGGGCAGTAAGTCTCGACATCGGGCAGAGTCTGCATGACGGCAGCGGCCAGATGCTCGCATTTGGGCTTGGAATGAATGACGTACCACGCGGGCGAGTCGGAAGGCATGAGTGCCCCCAGACTGCAATGGTCCTCCCGCTGCGGCAAGACCAAACCTAAGCCGGGGCAAGGCGGCGCTTTTTCCACCAGGAAAGAGGCCCCATCAGCAGGCGTAAAAAGCGGCCCAGCAGGGCAAGCTGGCCGATGGAAAAACCGCGATTGCTGCGTGCGGCCAGGTCCGCTCCGGCCTGCTCCAGCACAGCGGCTACCTCCTGGCGGCCGAACATGCGCGCAAACATCAGGGGTGTCATGCCGTTGCCCTGGTCGGCATCCACCTGGGCACCGGCTTCCAGCAGCTGGCGTGCAATAGTGGCATAACCTTTGAAGGCCACCCCGCCCAGCGGTGTCTGGTGGCGGTCATTGCGCTGGTCTACCCTGGCACCCTGCTTCAAAAGCAGAGCCACCGCATCCTCATGGCCATGATAGCAGGCCAGCATGAGCAGCGTGTTTTGTTTGGCATCGGCAAGGTTTACTGGCATCCCTGCGTCCAGCATGGGTGCCAGGGAGGCGGCATCACCCTGCCTCGCAAAATCCACTGCCATCTCCTGCAGCTCGGCATAGCGGTGCTCTTCTTCAGCGGTGATTTCAGAGTTCATAAGGCTTCGCCTTTCTGGTCAAAAATGAAGGGGGGATGCGGTCACGGTCCCGCATCCCCCCGCGTGAGACGCGCAAGCGCGGTCTCACCGGTTCCGGGGGGGAATCTGTCCGGGCTACGGAGCCCAGGAAATGCCAACGGCCTTGGCCACGCCAGCCGCATAAGCCGGATCGGCCTTGTGGAAGTGGCCTAGCTGGCGGCGGATGATCTCTTCCGGCACACCGGCCATGGCTTCGGAGATGTTGTTGAAAAGCTGCTGCTTCTGGTCATCGCTCATGAGGCGGAAGAGATTGCCTGGCTGGGTGTAATCATCATTACCATCCCTGTGGTTATACCGGTCCGCATCGCCGGAGATCTTCAGCGGCGGCTCGGCAAAGCGGCTGTCATCCTTGGGGCCGCTGAAGCTGTTCGGCTCATAATAGGCGTCGCGGGAAGCCGGGGTCCCAAAGTTCATGGCCCCGTCCAGGTGGTAGTGGTCCACATGCGAGCGGGGACGGTTCACCGGCAGCATTTCATACCAGGTGCCCAGGCGGTAGCGGTGGGCATCCGCATAGGAGAAGATGCGGGCCTGGAGCATCTTGTCAGGTGAGAAGCCAATGCCCGGGACAATATTGGACGGGCTGAAGGCAGACTGCTCAATCTCCTGGAAATAGTTTTCCGGGTTGCGGTTCAATTCCAGCACACCCACGTCAATGAGCGGATAGTCTGCATGCGGCCAGACCTTGGTGAGGTCAAAAGGATTGATATGATAAGTCTCGGCCTCAGCCTCCGGCATGACCTGGATCTTGAAGTCCCACTTCGGAAAATCGCCGCGCTCAATGGCCTCATACAAGTCGCGCTGGGAGGATTCACGATCCTTGGCCACCACGGCTTCAGCCTCACGGTTCGTCATGTTCTTGATCCCCTGACGGGTCTTGAAATGGAACTTCACCCAGAAGCGCTCGTTGTTCGCATTGAGAAAACTGTACGTGTGGGAACCAAAACCATGCGTGTGGCGGTAGCTCAGCGGCAGGCCGCGGTCAGACATGAGCGTAGTCACCTGGTGAAGGCTCTCCGGAGAGAGAGACCAGAAGTCCCACATGGCCGTGGCACTGCGCATGTTGGTGCGCGGGTGGCGCTTCTGAGTGTGGATGAAATCCGGGAATTTGAGCGGGTCGCGGACGAAGAAAACCGGTGTGTTGTTGCCCACCATGTCCCAGTTGCCTTCCTCCGTGTAAAACTTCAGCGACCAGCCACGCACATCACGCTCGGCATCGGCAGCCCCGCGCTCACCGGCGACGGTGGAGAAGCGGAGCAAGCACTCCGTTTGCTTGCCGATCTCAGAGAACACCTTGGCCTTTGAATACTTCGTGATGTCGTGAGTGATGGTGAGGGTGCCGTAAGCCCCTGAACCTTTGGCATGAACGGCGCGTTCCGGGATGCGCTCGCGGTTCTGATGCGCCAGTTTTTCAATGAGCTGATAGTCCTGCAGCAGCACAGGTCCCCGGGGTCCGGCCGTGATGGAGTTCTGGTTGTCGGCGATGGGATTGCCGCCCGTCGTGGTCATCAGTCTGGTGTTGCTCATGGGTGGGTGGTCGGGTGTGACGTGCCGAGAATGGCCGAAGCCCATCCATAGAACAAATATCTTGTTCCAATTCTATCCATAGGATAATCCTATAACTGATCCCATGGAACTTCGTCAGCTACGTTATCTTTGCTCGGTTGTGGATGAGGGCAGCTTCACAGCCGCTGCCACGGCTTGTGCCATTGCCCAACCGTCTTTGAGCCAGCAAATTCTGAACCTGGAGCAGGAGTTCGGCCAGCCGCTGCTGATCCGCCATGCCCGGCGTGTGGAACTGACCGAAGCAGGCCAGGCAGTCATCCGCCGCGCCCGGCTGATCCTGGCGGAAACCGATGCACTGCGCCATGACATGGAAAACCGCACAGGGCTGGTCGAAGGCAGCGTGCATGTCGGCGCCATCCCCACGGTCGCCCCCTATCTTCTGCCGCAGCCCATCCGCCGTTTTCACCAAGCCCATCCGGGGGTGAAGATTCATGTGCGAGAGGGCCGCACCAGCCGCGTGTTGCAGGAACTGGGCAGCGGTAAAATCGACTTCGCCATTGCCAGCGACGTGACAGAGGCCGACCAGGACCGCCTTTCCCTGGCAGTGGAGGAACTGTTCCGCGAGCGGTTGGTTCTGGCCGTTCCGGCAGGACATCCGTTGGCGGGAAGCCATACCCCGCTCGCCATCAAAGATCTGCCCAAAGAACAGCTGATCGTGCTCAGCGAGGGGCATTGCCTGGCAGATCAGACTCTCAGCGCCTGCAGGTTGCGGCGCACAGAGGATCATCTGGAATGCGAGCAACTGGAAACCCTGCTGGCCATGGTCCGCACCGGACTGGGCGTGGCGGTGGTACCGGAGATGGCGGTACAGCAGATGGCAGGCGAAGGCATTGCCCTGCGGCCTTTCAAGGAACCCGAACCCCGCCGGCTCATCAGCATTG
>DASWXG010000852.1:0-4813 GCA_036405615.1 Prosthecobacter sp.
TGCAAACGGGCGCTGCCGTAGCCGATCCAGCGCGCGGCTCCGTTGACGCGCGCAGCGATGACGGGCTTGTAGCCGATCATCTGCGCCACATACCATTCATAACACAGCAGAAGGGTGAAAGCCGCACCGCCCAGCAGCCACCAGCGCCAGCGGTACCAGACATTGTAGTCCACCACGGCCATGATCACGCAGACCACCATGGAGACAACCACCCAGATACCCTGACGCCACAGGGTGACGTAGGCTTCGCCACCGCCTTCCCGGGTAAAGAAACTGGTGCTGGCCAGCATGGTGATGCCCAGCCCTATGAGCAGGGCCACCGAAAGCAGCAGGAGAAGAATGGAGCGTTTGGCCATGGCAACGGGAGAAGAGAAGGTGGACAAAGGCGGGACAGGACCCACGGGTCCGCCCGCCCCGGAAAACCGGCGGCTGCGGCAGGCAGCCCTATTTACTTCTTCGGAATGACCAGCTTCATGCCGATCTTCAGCGCCTCAGGCCGGGAGATCTTGTTGGCATCCTGCAGGGCCTTCACAGAAACTCCGTGCTTGCTGGCGATGCGGTAAAGCGTCTCGCCGGACTGCACCGTGTGGTTGATGCCAGCAGCCTTGGCAGGCTCCTTCTTCGCCGGAGGCGGCGTATCGGCAATCTTCTTCACCGGTGCTTTTTCCACCACAGGTTCAGCCTTGGGCTCAGGGCGTGGCACAGGGATGGCCTTGGGCACTTCCTTCTCCACTTCCCTCTTGGCCACCGGCTGGGGGGCAGGCTCAGGCTTCGGAGCCGGAGGGGCTTCTTCGACCTTCGGCTTGTTTTCCACCTTCGCGGGCAGTTCCACACGCACCACTTCACCAGAGGCCTCCTTGCTCACAGCAGGCGGCGGGCTGTCCTGGACCTTCATGGCCCCGGGGGCCACGGTCGGCGCGGGAGTCAGCTCGTTTTCGATGGTGGGGCTAAAGCTGAAATTGCTCTCTCCTGGCAGAGCCAGATTGATCGGCACTTCAGCAGCGGCAATGGAGGCTTCAGCAGGCACCGGGCGTGCCAGTTCACCATCCTTACCAGCCACGCCGATGCCCACGGCCTTCACCACAGGGGCTTTGGGGAACAGGATGACATCGTTCGTATTCAGCTGGCGGCCCTGGTCCACCTTGTTCAGCTTGATGAGCACTTCTTCGGAGACCTTCAGCTTCTTGGCCACGCTGGGAATGGAGTCGCCGGAGTTCCAGCGGTAGGTGGAGTGTTCCTCCAGGGACTCGGTGCCGCCCAGAGACAAATCCGGCGCTGCTGGCAGCGCGCTGGCGACAGCCTGCTGACTGGACTCCTGCTTCACTTTTGTGGCGGGCGCTTCTTCGCCATTGACGAAGTCATAGATGATGATGCCGCCAATGACGACGACATGGATCAGCAGCATGACAACGAACATGCGCGCCATGTTGGAGTTCGGTTCGTGCTGGTTGAAGGTGCCTTCATCGGTGACCATGGCCACACGATGCTTGTATTTTTCACCCTCCAGGAGGTTAAGCAGGAGCTTGTCTTTCTTCTTTTTGCTCATGGTGTTCGGGATGTTGAGGTGATGATTCAGTTCAAGGCCTGGACGGCGCTGCGGAAGGCTTCCCCGCGCTGCGCGTAGCCGGTGTACATGTCAAAGGAGGAGGTGCCCGGGCTGAGGATGATGCTGTCCCCAGGCTGGGAAAGCAGGGTCGCGGCCTGCACGGCGGCATTCATATCCGGTGCGGTCTGGCAGGGCAGCAGGTCTTCGAAGGTGGCTTTCAGGGACTGGGCGATTTCGCCAATACAGACGATGGCACGCACCTGCCCATTCAAGGAAGAACGCAGAGGTGTGTAATCCAGCTGCTTGTCCTTGCCGCCGGCAATCAGCACAATGGGGCGTTCCATGGAGCCCAGACAGGCTTCCAGGGCATGGAGATTGGTGGCCTTGGAGTCGTTGATGTATTCGCGATCATTCAGCACCCTCACCAGTTCACAGCGGTGGGCGGGGGCTTCATAACCAGCCAGGGCGGCCTGCATTTCCTGCAGGGTGAGTCCGTGTACCTGGCAGGCCATCATAGCCGCCATGACATTTTCCATGTTATGCCTTCCACGCAGGGTGGAGTTCACCTCAAAGGTCACACCTTCGGGTGCAGCATGGATCTTGCCAGCTTCGTAATTCCAGTCGGCCGGGGCACCATAGGCGGAAAAGGTGATCCGCCGGGCCTTACCGGAGTCCACTGTTTCCCCTGCCCTGACGATGGCGACATCGTCCGCCGTGACGTTTTCAAAGATGCGGGCCTTGGCCGCAAAATACTCTTCCATGCCCGGATAGCGGTCGAGGTGATCCGCAGCGAAGTTGAGCCACAGGCTCGCTTTGGCCCGAAAGTTCTGGACGGTCTCCAGCTGGAAACTGCTGATCTCCAGTGACAACACGTCGTAAGAAACGCCGCTCGCCACCACTTCACTCAGGGACATGCCGTGATTTCCACAAGGCACGGATTTTTTTCCGCAGGCATTGAAGAGATGGGCAATCAGTTCGGTGCAGGTGCTTTTGCCATTCGTACCGGTGATCCCCACCAGCGGCAGGCCGGTCAGGTTGAAGGCAAACTCCATTTCCCCGGTCAGGGCCACACCGGCATCCGTAAACTTCTTCGGCAGCGGCCAGCCTGCATCCAGGCCGGGGCTGAGAATCACCAGCTGAAAGTCTCCCGGGTTGACCACCAGGTCCTTGGCTGCCTGTCCGGCCAGAGTGCGGAAGCCTTCCGCGTGCAGCTTGTCCAGCGCCCCCTTGATCTTGGCGGGATCGCCTTCGTCAATCACCGTTACCTCCGCCCCATGCAGGCGGGCCAGACGGGCAGCCCCCAGGCCGCTGCGTCCTGCCCCCAGGATGGCGAAGTGTTGTCCGGCGAATTTTGACATGGAAACAATGGTGATTTTTGAAACTCTAACCCAATGCCAATACTCCAGCGCTGATGATTAGCTTCCATTAATATTTTAGATTTAACGAAGTTTCAAGGTCGCTAATCCAAGAAGCGCAAAAAAGAGCGACATTGCCCAAAACCGGACAATGACCTGGTTTTCGTGCCAGCCCCCAAGCTCGAAGTGGTGATGGATGGGGGACATGCGGAAGACGCGCTTGCCACGGGTCTTGAAGCTGATGACCTGAATGATCACGCTCATGGCCTCCATGACGAAAACACCGCCGACCAGGGCCAGCACGATCTCCTGCTTGCAGCCAATGGCGAGGGTGGCGATGCAACCGCCGAGCGCCAGAGATCCTGTATCCCCCATGAACATGCGCGCAGGGTGGGCATTGAACCAGAGGAAGCCTACACAGGCACCTGCCAGCGCCATGGCGACGATGGGCAGTTCATTCGCCAGCGAGTGGTGGGCCACTCCCAGGTAGCTGGAGTAATTGGTGTTGCCGCAGACGTAGCCAAAACCCGCATAAGCCAGGGCGGTGGTCAGCGAGCAGCCCGTTGCCAGACCATCCAGGCCGTCAGTAAGGTTCACTGCATTCGAGGCCCCGACGATGATCAGGGTGAAAAGCGCCACCGCAAAGATCCCCATGTCGGTAATCAACGGCTCCTTGAAGAAGGGCACATACAAGGCCCGGAGGGTGATGCCCTCATCCGGCGGCACTGCGTAGGCCATCAAAATGCCGGCAATCAGGGCGACGCCCGTCTGCCAGACTAGCTTGACCCTGGCACTGGCACCTTTGGAGTTCTTTTTGCTGATCTTCAGATAGTCATCATAAAAACCCAAAGCCCCGAGACCGATGGTGGTGAAGAGGATGGTCCAAACCATCACGTTATCCAGCTTGGCCCAGAGCAGCGTGGAAATGACGATGCTCCCCAGAATGAGGATGCCGCCCATCGTGGGTGTCCCGACCTTTTTTCCCTGTAGTTCAAAAAGCTTGCCGACCTCCTCCGCAGTGCGGATCGGCTGCCCCAGTTTCAGCGAGATGAGCTTGCGAATCAGGCGGTCTCCAAACATCAGCGACAGCACAAAAGCCGTGATGAAGGCCCCGCCCGCACGGAAGGTGTGGTAGCGGAAGATGTTCAGCAGTTTGTACAAGGCCGCGTCGTCGCTGATCCAGTCAGCGGATTCAAGCCAGTAACGAAGTTCGTAAAGCCAGAAAAACATGTCGTGCTAAGCAGTCTGAAAATGGGTGAGAACTTTTTCCATGCCTGCTGAGCGGCTGCCCTTCAAGAGCACCGCGTCCCCGGGCTGCAACATTTTCTTCAAATGCGCGGCACAGGCTTCGTGGCTGGAGAAATTGAGTGTTTCGGCGTGCCCCTCACTGCGGGCAGCTTCGGAAATGCGGGCGGCTTCTTCGCCTACGGTGTAGATGGCCGTGAGCCCCAGACCGGCGGCGAACTGCCCCACGCTCTGGTGTCCGGAGACAGCCTGGGCACCGAGTTCGCCCATGCGCCCCAGAACCGCCACTTTTTGGCCAGGGATGTTCAGGGAACCCAGCGTGACCAGCCCAGCCTTCATGCTGTCCGGGTTGGCATTGTAAGAATCATCAATGAACAGGATGTCCCCGACAGTTTTGGTCTCCATGCGCCCGCCTGTAAGTCTGGCGCCGCTGAGCGCTGCGGCGATATCGGCCGGGGCGATGCCATGCGCCCAGCCCATGCAGGCGGCCAGGGCGGCATTTCCCACCATGTGGTCTCCCATCACGGGCAGGAAGGTCTCCACGACCTCACCGGCAAAGTCGAGTTTAAACCGGGTGCCCTGGGCATCCGGCCGCAGGTCAAATGCCCGCACGTCCCCCGCCCCGGTGCCTGCCGTCAGGACACGGGCCTGGCAATGCCGGGCAATG
>DASWXG010000853.1:0-6354 GCA_036405615.1 Prosthecobacter sp.
CTTTCGGACGGGCTTCGTTGATTGTCAGGGAGCGACCACCGAAATCCTTGCCGTTCAGGCCGTTGATGGCGGCTGTCATGGCTTCAGGAGTGTCCATGCTGACGAAGGCAAAACCGCGGGGGCGTCCGCTTTCACGATCCATCGGCAGGAAGACATCGGTAACGCCGCCGAATTGGGAGAAGAGATCGCGCAGATCAGCATCGGTGGCACTGAAGGGGAGATTCCCCACATACATTTTCGTGTTCATTTCGGTAATAACTGGTGGTCACTGGTTCACGATCAGCCAGAACCCTCACCGACGAAACATTCACCTGTGAATTTCTGGACCTAACCCTCAAACAGGTGGACGCAGCCAAGGATTGACAGAGATGCCTATCAAATGCAAGTGTTATTCTTGCCACCTAAGAAGGACAAAGTTGTTTGAAACGTCCTCTTCGCGGCAGAGAAGGCGAATTTTGTCCCTCATTCAGCAGCCAGGCTTCCAGAATGCTGTCTTAAGACTTCGTGTTGGCTGACTTGGCCACGAAATCAATCGAGATAAAAGAGTTCGCTGGCATTCAGCAAGGCACGGCAAAAGGCCGTGAGCCCATGATTTTGGACGAACAGACGGGAAGATTCCAGTTCTCTGGCTGAAGGCTGGCGCTGAAATACCTGCGAGTAGAGGTGGGCAACGGGATCGCTGGCACCCTCACTCCGCGCCGCCAGGGCTGAGGCCATGTCCTGGGTGAAACTGTGGTTGAGGAGAGTCAGGGCCTGCAGCGGGCTGGTGGTCGTCGCGCGGGAAGGGGCGGCAAAAGAGATGTCAGGCAGGTCAAAATCATTCAGGAAGTCCACGACGCTGGCCCGCGCATTCTGATGATACACAGCACGCCGGTAGGTCTCCGGGCCATGACGGTCTAACGGAAAGTAGGTGCAGACATTGTTTTGGGTAAACTTGTAGAGCCGGAATCCCGGGCCGCCACGGGGTTCCTCCTTCAACTGCCCTGCCACGACCAGCAGCGTATCGCGCATCTGTTCGGCTGTCAGACGGCGTGGAGGAAAGCGCCATAGAAGCCGTGACTCCTGGTCCGCCCCGAGTGCCTCCGGCCTGCTTTCACCCGACTGCCGGTAGGCCTTGGAAAGAAGAATCTCGCGATGCAGGGCCTTCAGTCTCCAGCCGTGGGCAACGAGACGTCCGGCCAGGAAATCCAGCAGGTCAGGATGGGTCGGCTGGCTGCCAAGAAAACCAAAGTCACTGGGAGTGTCCACCAGTCCCTTGCCAAAGTGGTAATGCCACACGCGGTTGGCCAGGACGCGCAAGGTCAGCGCGTTTTTTTCGTGGGTGATCCAGCGGGCCAGAGACAGCCTGCGCTCGCTCTCTGAAGAAGTCTGTGGAAGCTCATAACCGGGCACAAGATTTCCCAAAACACTGAGACTGGCTGGCAGCACTTGCTGGGCCGGTTTCATCGGGTCCCCTCCCAGATGGACATAGGTGGCCTCTTTCGGCTGGGTGTGCTTGCCAGCCCACACGTTGGGCAGTTGAGGAACCGCCCTCAAAGCCGCCTGCAGATGATTGATCTCTGCGTCGAGAGCCTTCAGAGATTTCGTTTCAGCGTCCGTGATGGCATCTCGCCGTGCCTGGGCAATGCCGTGGGCATCACTCCAAGGGGCGCGGCCTTCATCACTGGCCACAGTCTTCCACTGCTGGCCGTCGATGGAAGTTTGCACTTCATATTCACAGGGAGTCGCGCCGCGCACTTTGCTTTCATCCACATCTTTTCCACCCTTGGCATTGATAAAGGTGATGCGGTTGATGACAGCAGGCTTGGCCAGGGTGAGAGTCAGCGTGGCAGGCTCACCGATGAACCACTGTTCGCCATACTGGCCGTCGATGCAGAGCTGCGGGCCGTAGGCTTCTGGAAAATCCTCTGCCGTGGCCGACTTGGCTCCCTCTGCACGTGTACCTTCTGCCGCCAGTGCCAGATTTCGGGCCGGCTCGGTGGCGCTCCAGACCTGGAACTCGGTGAGCCTTCCGGCAGAGAGGCCTTTGGCCAGATCAGTGGTGGCATGAATCACAAAACGTATATGCCTGGTTTCCTCCGGAGGGAAGGTTTCGTCTGTACCGTGAACATCCACTTTGGCCCGCGCGGGCTTGCGGCTGGCATGGATCACCCTGGCTCTTTCCTGCAGCCTCGCTTCCCAAGCAGCCTTTTCATCATTCAAGCGCTTCAGCTTCTCATTGAGCGGTTTGACGGCGGCGGCATGGGCGGCCCGGGCCTCTGGACTGGCAACGGTGCGCCGCCCGTGGGTGACACCTTCAAAAGCTGCTCGAATCCGGTAGTAGTCCTCGGTGGGGATCGGGTCGAATTTGTGATGATGGCATCTTGCGCAATTAATGGTTAGTCCAAGGAACGCGCTTCCGGTGGCGGTGATCATGTCATCCAGCGTGGCTGCGCGGATGTTCTTTTGCGCCACGGGGTCCTGGTTGCCGACATCATCGTAGGGGCCTGCCACGAGGAAGGCGCTGCCTACTTCGATGTCTGGCTGGTCTTTGCCTGTGACGTCACCGGCCAGGTGCTCGGTGATGAACTGGTTGAACGGCTTGTCGTCATTGATGGAACGGATGACGTAGTCTCGGAAGGGCCAGAGGTCATCGATGATGAAGTTTCGTTCGAAGCCGTTGCTTTCGCCAAAACGGACGACATCCAGCCAGTGACGTCCCCATTGCTCTCCGTAGCGGGGGCTTGCCAGAAGCCTGTCGGCCAATGCCTCTGTGGCAGCGTCAGGATCTTGGGTAAATACAGCTGCAAACCGGGCCACCTCTTCTGGAGAAGGCGGCAGTCCGGTGACATCATAACTCATGCGCCGGATCAGCGTGCGTGCATCCGCAGGAGGATTCATCGCGAGTCCTTTTTCCGAAAGCCGGGCCTGGATATAGTCATCAATGCGAGCGTAGGGCAGCCCCGTCTTCAACGGCTGCAAAGAC
Organism: Prosthecobacter sp.; assembly: GCA_036405615.1. Lineage (GTDB taxonomy): Bacteria > Verrucomicrobiota > Verrucomicrobiia > Verrucomicrobiales > Verrucomicrobiaceae > Prosthecobacter. Next base: position 2,966 of record DASWXG010000853.1, read on the forward strand.
CACCAGGATTTGTCTGCGCGTTTAGCCTCGGCTGCCGCACCCGTGCGGGGATCTGGCGCACCGCTTTTGATCCAGGTGGCAAGGTCTGCGATGACCGTGTCCGGCAGCTTGGGTTTTTTGGGGGGCATTTCCAGCCCTTCTTCCTGGTGGAGGATGCTGCGCAGAAGCAGGCTGTCTTCCGGTTTGCCCGGAATGATGGCGGGAGTGCCGCTGTCGCCGCCTTTTTCCCAGCCCGCTTTGGAATCCAGGTAGAGATTGCCTTTCAGTTTTTTGGCCGTGGCGCTGTGGCAGGCATAACAATGCTCTGCCAGCACCGGCCGGATCTTCTGTTCAAAAAAGGTGTGATCGGCGCCATGGCCTTGTATTGAGGCCAGTGCTGCCAGGAAGATGAAAGCCGTTTTCATCGGAAGGTCGGGAGGGTTGCTGGGCAGGTTTTACGCCAGCACGGTTTTCACAACGTGGCCGTGGACGTCTGTCAGGCGGCGGTTGGTGCCGTTGTGATAGTAAGTGAGCTGTTCGTGATCGATGCCTAACAAATGAAGAATGGTGGCGTAAAAATCATAGACGGTCGTTACGTCCTGCACGCTGCGCCTGCCAAAATCATCCGTAGCACCGTGGCTCACCCCTCCTTTCACACCGGCACCCATCATCCAGGTGGTAAAGGCATCGGGGTTGTGATCTCTGCCTGAGGTGCCCTGCTGGTGGGTGGGCATGCGGCCGAACTCCGTGCACCAGATGACGAGAACGTCGTTCAGCATGCCCCGCTGTTTCAGGTCAGCGAGAAGCGCGGCCGTCGGCTGGTCAAACACCGGGCAATGCCGTTCATAGTCGGCCTTCAAGGTCTTGTGGGCGTCCCAGTTGAGCAGGCCGTCCACGGCGCTTGCGCGGGAGGCGCAGTAGAGGCTGACATAGCGTACGCCCTGCTCCAGCAGGCGGCGGGCGAGAAGGCAGTTGCGGGCATAGGCGGCCTTCAGGTGGTTGGCGTCCCCGGTTCCATACAGCTCATGCATGGATGCCGGCTCTTTGGAGAGGTCGCTTACTTCAGGAGCGGCCAGTTGCATTTTGGCGGCCAGTTCATAGGCAGACATGCGGGCGCGGAGAGCGTCATTTCCAGGATGAGCCGTCGCATGCTCTTGATTGAGGAAATGAACCAGTTCCCGGGTGGCTTTCTCCTGGATTTCAGAAATGGACTCCGGCCTTTGCAGATTCCTCAGCGGCTGGTGTGCGGCCATGGACACAGCCTGATGCCGCGCGGGAAGGAAACCGTTGCTCCAGTTCGCCTTGCCGTTAGGCGGCTCTCCCCGGAGATCCTGGATGGCGACATAGGTGGGCAGATTTTCATTCAAGCTTCCAAGCCCATAGCTGACCCAGGAACCGGCGCTGGGGAAGCCATCGCGGGTGAAGCAGGAGTTCATGTTCACACAGCCCGGCCCGTGGGTGTTGGTGCGGGAGGCCATGCTGTGGATGAAGGCCATGTCATCCACATGCCGGGACATGTGCGGCAGCATGGAGGAGATGAATTTTCCGCTTTGACCGGCTCTCGCAAAATCCCAGGGAGAGCGCATGAGATTGCCGTTTTTTCCCTGAAAGCTAACCTCTGCCTCGCCGCCCGGCAGAGGGGTGCCATGATACTTTTCCAGCAGCGGCTTGTAGTCCCACAGATCCACATGAGACGCGGCACCCGGGCAGAAGATTTGCAGCACCTGCCGTGCCTTGGCCGGGTGGTGCGGGATAGTAGACCCAGGAGTCGCCGCCTGCATGAGGCGGGTGAGCGCCACCCCAGTGAGGCCGGTGCTCATCTGCTGAAGGAAGTCACGTCTGGAGAGGAAAGCGGCGTCCATAGCGTTCAGATTGGAGGAGGGGTTCAGTTCAAGCCCAGGTCTTCGCGGGCAGTGACGAGGTGCCTGTGCATGGCACGTGCGGCGGCAGCCCCGTCCCGTTGCAGGACGGCTTTCACCACTGCGGTGTGCTGGCGGATGGCGGTGGCCGGTGTGACGCGCCGGTAGCCGTGGGTGAGGCTGGCTTGCAGCAGGTCCGAAAGGGACTGCATGAGCAGGCTGGCGATCTGGTTTCCTGAGATCTGTGCCAGAGTCCGGTGAAAGTCCATGTCTGCCATGACAGACTCCTCAAAGTCCTGAGCGGTCTCCAGCCGAGCACTGACGGACTGCAACTCTTCCATTTGCTGGGCGCTGGCCCGCTCCGCAGCCAGTCGTGCGTTTTCAGGCTCCACCATGAGGCGGACCTCAATGAGCTGTTTCAGACGCTCCTTTTCCTCCGGCACCAGAAGCTCCAAAGCCCCGGTGAGCGGCTTGTGAAGGTGATTGACGGTGCGGATGCCGAGCCCCTGGCGGATTTCCAGGAGCCCTTGCTGTTCCAGCCGTTTGGTAGCCTCGCGGACCACACTGCGGCTGACGCCGAGCTGGGAAGCCAGCTCTCTTTCGGTTGGCAGCCAGCCCTCTGTCCCTGAGGGCTTCTGGCGTGCAAAGGCTGCGAGACTTTCGCAAACCTTTTCAACCAGGGACGGTGGACGGGCAATGGAATCAAGTGTCATGGCTTCTTGGTCAGGTGGTCAGACCATTGTTAGAACGCTACCCAATGGCTTTCTTTATCAAAAACTCAAAAGCCCTGCTTTACCGAAGGAATCAGAAGCGGAAACTGAACCGCTCCGCGAGGGCGAGGCATTCCTTCACAGGCTTCATTCCGCCTGAAGGGGTGGGGTGGGCTAGGGAAGCTGCAGCGGTACAGACCGCCAGACGCAGGCGTTCCTGAAGGGGAAGGTCTTCATGAAGACCGTACAAAAGGCCCGCCGCAAAAGCATCTCCTGCGCCCGTCGCACCCTGGCTGTAGCCGGAAGGCAGATTGAGGGATGCCTGGATGTGGCTCTGACCCTCGCGTGTGCAGGCGACAGCACCATGCTCGACATGGATCGTCACACTCTGCTGCACGCCCAGGGCAAGGATTTCCTGGGCTGCAGTGAGCAGGGACTGGAAATCATCTCCTGCCAGCGGGCGCGAAAGCACCCGGGACGCCTCGATCTCATTGATGATGAGGTGATCTGTGAAGGGAAGCGCGCTGAGGGCGATCTCGCGGAATTGCGGATGCTCGGTGCTCACCATGTCCACACTGGTCGTCAGCCCCTCAGCGCGGGCCTTTTCCAGAAGCCAGGACGCATGCGTGCGGCCTTCCGCATCAAAGCTGTCCATGTGATCCAGCAGCATGAGATACCCCAGGTGCAAAATGCGTGCCCGGGTTTGGGTGCAGTCACAGTGATTTTCAGAAAACAGCGCATTGGCGCCGCGCTGATGGAAAAACGTGCGCCGGCCTGTGCTCTGCACGGTCATGGCATCCGTGTAGGAGGTGGATCGCTCCGAAGTGCTGTGGAGCTGTGT
>DASWXG010000854.1:0-1748 GCA_036405615.1 Prosthecobacter sp.
GCCAAGGTGGTGAAAGGATTTGAGAAGTTCGACACCGGCATGCCCATCTATGCGGGCATTCTCAACGAGTCCCAGATTGACAGCCTGGTGCTGTACATCAAGAGCCTGAAGTAAGGCTCCCGGCTGAAATCAGGGCCTGTCCGCAGCGTTTTCTGCGGGCAGGCAGGCGCTTCGGTTACTTCTACAGCAGACCTTTTTCCATGCGGAAGTCATCCATGATAAAACCGCTGCCGATGTCGCTGCAAACATCATCCAGGAAATAGAACCCTGCACGCTGGTAGGCACGGATGGCCGGGGCGTTCTGCTTGTTCACCCGCAACTGCAGCTTCCGGCAGCCCAGTTCCAGAGCTCTCTCGGCAATCCAGTGCAGTGCCGCACCTCCGGCACCCATGCCATGCATCTCCGGTTTGAGGTAGAGTTTGTTGATGAAAAGCACCTCTTCCGGATAACGCTCAAACGAGAGATAGCCAACAGGCCCCCTGCCCTCAGCCTCGATCAGGGCAAACCAGGTACCGCGGGCCTGCATCTCGCGGACCATCGCTTCAGGCTGGTACCAGATGGCCAGCATGTATTCGATCTGTTCGGTGCTGATGATCCCGGGATAGCACTGACGCCAGATTTCCTGTCCCAGTTTTCGTACGACCGGAAGCTCATTCTCCCCAATGCGGCGGATGCGCACCCGGGGCAGCTCCCGTGCTTCACGACCTAACTGATGATGTGTCCACTCAAGGGCCTCCTGCCAGCGGAGCAGATCATCCGCAGGCGACAGCCGCGCCAGATGATTCGCAACGTCGGCCTTGGAAGGCTCCACCACGCCTTCCTCGCGGATCTGTTTCAAATCCGGTGGATATTCCCCCTCCGGCAGGATCTCTTTGGCCAGGTACCAGCAGGCCCAGGCGCGCCAGGTGCGCAGCTCTTTGTCCGGCTCCACCATGCGGGTAGCGAGATGCTGCCAATGACGGCGTGGGTTGCCGATGAACTGCCCCTCTGGCCGGTGAAGGAGCAGCCATGCGAGAGGCAGATAGGGCAAGGGCAGCCGCTGGAAAACGGGCTCCGTCCCTGCCATGGGGGAAGACAGGGCGCGATTCAGCAGCAGGATGCACTTGGCAGGAAAACCGCTGCGCCAGAGGCTTTGCGCATACAAATGGCAAGTCTCGTAAAAGACGGGACCGCGGTCCTTTCCAAAAGCGTTGATCTCTTCCGCCCGGTAAACACGGTCCACTTCAGGCAGGAGCGGATGCGGAGCATTCAGAAAAGAAGGGGTGTCCATGCGGGCGGGTGTCATGCAGGAAAAACCAAAGACCGTGAAGCGGCAAGCCTGCACTGCACAGAAACAAAACACCCGTCACTTTTGAGGTGACGGGCGTCGAAGAGAGCAGCGGGAAAAACTCGCCTTACTTGGTATAACCTGCGGCAGGGGTGCCGTCCTCGGCCAGTTTGCCCGTGGTCCACAGGATGGCGCGGGTGATCAGGCTCAAGTAGCGGGCATCGGAAACAGTGTCGTTGTTATGGCCGATGGTGGTGCTGAACACGCGGGTCTTTTTCGGGCCGTATTCATGAGTCCAGGCGACTACGGCATTGGCCTCCGCAGGCTTGGCATTGGGGTCAGCTTTCTCCCCCTTCTTGACGCGCGGCATCTGCAACTGGCGGCCGCTGGCGAGAGGTTTGCCGCCGAGAACCTGGATGTTGTTGTAGAGCTCCTCGTTGATGGTGGTCCAGTTTTCCAGACCTTTGGTCAGAGGGTGGGT
>DASWXG010000855.1:0-5684 GCA_036405615.1 Prosthecobacter sp.
TCAGCCGCCGAAGATGGCTGCACGGCTTCAGCTGCTGGGCGGCCTGGGGGCAGGGAAGAAGACTTTTGATTATGCCAAACCGATCCTGGCCTGGCAGATCGCCAACCTGGACAGCAGTGGCTGGGACGCGGGCAGCCGGCCTTCCATGGAACTGCTCAACAGCAGCGCGCGCCCCGGCGGCGTGCTGGGCAATTCCCCGAGAAAGGGTATCAAGAGCTGGCAGGTCTCGGATCAGGTGGGCAACGGCACCCATGCCTTGGAACTTGAGATCAAGGATGGCAGCAGCGGCATGCTGAGCCGTGACATTGATCTCGTGGGCAATGCCAGCAGCACCTGGTGGCTGACGCTCTTTGCCATTCTGTCAGGTGTCGCGGCCTTGGGGATCTTTTTCTTCGCCTGGTACAGCCTGCGTGAGAAACGCGTGGCGGCTCCAACTTCGGCCTGACCGTTGAATAGGATTTTTGTCTGCCTGCTCCAAGGACGGCAGAACAGGGCAATTGCCCACGGTACACGACTACGGTCCTGAGGGAAGGTGTCACCGCATCGCCGTAACGATGTGCAGCCGGCCCACCCTCCCTCAAGGCTGTTGAGAAGCGGTCTATTTGGCAGCGGCTTTGGACTTCCACCGTTTGCCCAGGGCACCCAGCGCCCGCGCCCAGGCGGGACGCAGTGTTTCTGGCTGGGTCAGGGTGAGGCCGGTCCAGATGATGCCATAGCAAATGCCTACCCATGCCAGCAGAGAAATCACGCTGCGCAGCGCTGTCTGCATGGCTGGATACAGGCTGCCCGCTTCGGCCATCACATCCGGCCGTTTGTAGAGGTAGATTTTGGAGGACCCCTCGTCACCGCCTTCCTTGTCAGCCTGACCATACTGTTCGTTATGGGTGGGCAGCTTTTCCAGGCCGGTGCGGGAAACATCGGTGACGATGTTCTGCCAGGAGGTTGCATACTCGTCCAGTTCCCGGTAGACGAGGGTTTCTTCCCGTCCGTCGATGCGGACTTTCTTCCGGACGTTTTGCGGGGTCAGCTTGCGCACCGCCATGCCGGGCTCGGTTTCTTTGAAATCTGTCCAGAAGAACATGGGCACTTCGGTCTTGTCCGTCATCAGAGGCAGACGTTCTCCGGAGACATTGCCGGCATCCAAAAGCCGCTGGGCGCTGGCGCTGGGTATGGCGTAGCTGAACAGGCGTGCCAGAGGAGGCATCTCAGGCAGGGTCACCACAAAGCCGCTGAAGAGGATCTGCGGAATCAGTACCAACGGCACCCACAGCGTGGCCTGGGTGGTCGTGCGGGCATGGGAAGAAAGGCTGAGGCCGATCATCACGCCCACCACGCCCGCCAGGAGGAAGGCAAGGCCGAACAGACCCATGCCACCAGCCGTGTGAGGGAAGAGATCACGACCTGGATTTCCAGGGGGATTCGCAGCCGAGGCCAGCACCACAGGCAATGCCTGGGCGGCGAGAAGCATGAGGACCTGCAGCCATGAGATGACCGAGAGAAAGACCGTCTTGCTCAGAATGTAGGGGTGCAGGCTCAGACCGGCGATGCGCTCGCGGCGGAAGATGGGCAGTTCACGCGTGATGGTTTGCGCAGCATTGCTGCAACCAAACCATAGAGTGGCGATGAGACAGGCAAAGAACCGGAATTCGGGGTCATCGCGTCCGACCCAGCCCGCCAGTGCCCCGATGCCAATGGCCTGGAGCAGGAGCGATTTCCAGTTGCGCGGGTCTGCCCGGAGGATGCTCCATTGGGTTTGGATGAGGACTCGCAGGGTGGTGAGGAAGCCCGGTCTTTTGAGCCGTGGAAGAGTGGGCATGACACGGCGCGGCGGAGGCGGCGCATCAGGCTGGAAGGGGGCCCGTGGAGAGTTGAGAAACTTCTTCTCCAGGATCTCGGGGTCTTGCTGCTCGCTGAGAAGCTTGTAGATGCGTTCCAGCTTGATGGAGGGGCCTCCGTCTTCTGTCGCGGTCATGTCCCGGTTTTCCAGGAAGTGGCTGCGGGCTTCATCCTGGGTGCCGATGAACATGAGGCGGCCATCGTGGATGAAGGCGATGCGGTCGAACAGGTACGCCTTGTGCAGACTATGGGTGGTGCACACCACTGTCTGGCCGGTGCGGCAGAGGTTTTGCAGGGTGGTAATGACCCCTTCCTCGTTTTCCGGGTCCAGGCCGGAGGTAGGTTCGTCCAGAAACAGGATGGGCGGGCGTGCCAGCAGCTCTGTGGCGATGTTGACGCGTTTGCGCTGACCCCCGGAAAGGGAGCTGATGGGCTGGTGCTGCTGCTTTTCCAGACCCAGGCGGTTCAGGATGCTGGAGACCAGTTTTTCGATGGCTTCAGGCGGCACGGCCAGCCGGAGCTTGGCGGTGAGGGTGACGGCGTCACGAACACGCAGTTCATGATGCACAATGTCATCCTGGGGCACAAATCCCACAGCCCCGGCGGAAGAGCGCTGAGATCCTGTGGCCGTTCCATCCAGGAGAACCTTGCCGTCTGTTGCCAAAGCCAGGCCGCCCAGGATGTTCATCAGGGTGGATTTGCCCTGCCCTGAGCCGCCGAGAACACCCAGGAACTCACCGGCTTTGATCTCGATGGACACTCCGCGCAAGATCCGTTTCAGACCTTTTTCATGAGGGACTTCCAGCACCAGGCCATGTCCTTCCAGCAGGGCGCCGGAAACTTGGTCCACGCAGCGGACGGAACTGCCGGTAAACTCAAAATAGTAGCTGCTGATGTTGAACCTGTCTCCAGGCACCAACGCCCGCGGCTGGAAGGCGGAGCCATTCAAATAGGTCCCGGTGGTACTGCGGTCGTAGATGATGTAGCCGGCACTTTCCCGGCGGATCTCCACATGCAGTTTGGAAACGGCCCGGTCCTCCTGGTCCAGGTTCCAGAAATCGACATCGTGCGGCAGGCTGCCTGTGGTGAGGGCCTCCCCTTCAAGCCGGCCGATGACCAGTTTCCGGCTTCCGAGGAAGTATTCCCAGCAGGGACCCGTCTTCAGATGCGGTGGCTCGGGAATGCGCAAAAAGCGGACCTGGGTGCCCGCGACGGTGATGATGTCAAAGTGCGTGAGGGGAACACGCATGCTGCCGGTGACGGCGCGGCCGTTGATCAGCAGACCGGCTTCAGGCACCGGGGCCATCACTGTCCAGGTGGCTTTGACCGGCATCCACTCCAGAATGACCTGGGCGTTTGCAGGCCCAAAGGCAGTCTGGCCTTTGCTTAGTTCTGTGGCCTGCATGTGGCCCGCAGGTCTGAAGTATTCGAGTAGTCCCTTCACTGCGGGCCAGTTTTTGGGCTTTCCCGATGCCTGTCAATGTCTTTGCCTCGCCTCTGCTCAGTTTGAGGCGGGCATGCATTTTGAATGAAATCGCACAGGGTCTCTGCTTGAATCATCAGTGGTTAGGCTGATGCACGCTGTTCAGGCCTGCGGGGCCGCAGCCCGTGCCTGTTTGCCTGGAGACAAAGCGGCCAGTGGCAGGCTCTCCATCTGCCAGAGCCGGGTCAGCAGGGAGAGGCAGTCGGGAAGTTTCACCTCACCGGAGATGACTTTCCCCAGCAGCCGGTTTCCTTCTTCGCCAAGACCGGCGATGTAGCCGGTGCGGCCGCCCATGGCGGATGCCGGTGCCGGCATGCCGCTGAGCATGTGATACAGAAGGCGGGCAAAACGGCAGGGCAGATCCGCTTCTACCCCCAGGTAGGAGGCTTCATAGTCGGGCTCCACCCGCAGCACAAAATGAGGCCATTGGGCCAGGGGCCGTTCCAGCAGTTTCTGGGCGGCACGCATGTCAATCCGGGCGCCCATCATGTGAGGGAACTGCAGGGTGAGGCGGTGGACGGTCAGGTCCAGCCCTGTGAGCCCATGCTCAATGGCTTGGTCACAGGCTTCTACAAGCTGGGCCAAAATGGGGGCGGCCTCCAGGAGCGGGATTTTCTGGCGATACTTCAGCACCGTCAGCAGAGACAGGCCGTCGACGAGTTCTTCGATCAGAACCAGGTGGTCTTGGAAGCGGATCATCGCATTGGGGCGGATGATGAACCTTCCCGGGCATCGGCCCGCGAGGTTTACGATGCTGTCCAGTTCGCGCAGCGTCTGGTTATCCGTGGCGAGTCCGCGCTGGATCTGGGTCAGTTGGACAAGATCCCCGGTGGACACCCGGCGTGCGCAGCAGGTGATGCCGAGATCACCGTGCACATCTCCGCGGTCTTCCAGCATCTCGAATTTCTGGTGCAAGGGGACCGGAATGGACCGGATGGTCACCTGGGCTGCGACGACTGCGGGAGACGGTTGCGGTGTTGCTGCGGGCAGTGGCTGCGCGGGTTCTTCGGGAGGTGTGGCCGCTTGCTGGGGGGCCGCTGCAGTGGCGGGAGGAGCCGAAGTTTCAGGCACGGGAGGCGGCGGTGCCTCAGCCGGGGGGAGGTTTTGTTGAGGAGCACTTTGGGTAACTGCGGTCCGCGTCACCGGGGGAGCTAGCTGACGCGGAGCCGAAGTTGCGTGTGAGGCCACGGAAGTGGCCGGGGCGTGGGTGGCTTGTGCTGGCCCTGGCCGTGTGCGGGATGTGCCGCGATGCAACTGCGCCAGGCATTCCTCAATGCCTTGCAACACAGCGTGCATATTGCGCGTCCGTTTTTCGCGGTCAGGCTGCATCATCCCTGCCAGGAGTGCGCGGATGGCGGGATGAATGCGCTGCGACATTTCTCCGGCGATGGAGGTGCCTGAAAGCCGTTGAGCCGTGATTTCGGAAGCATTGCTGGCTTGCAGGGGCATCTTGCCTTCCAGCAGGAACCACAAGGTCATGCCGAGGGCAAAGACATCAGTGCGCTCATCCAGATCTTCGTGCTGAAGCTGCTCGGGACTGGTGTACAAGCGCGTTCCTTGGAACTGCCCTCGCTGAGTCATGGTGCTGCCTGTTTCGCCCAGCGCTTTCACCAGGCCGAAATCAATGACCTTCAGATTGGCCTCATTTTTACCCGGCACCATTGCCAGCATGAGGTTGGAAGGTTTCAGGTCGCGATGCAGGTAGCCTTTGTCGTGAACGTGAGCCAGGGCGCGGGCTGCCTGCCGGCCCAGATGTAAAACGGTCTCCTCGGGCAGCGGTCCGCGGGTGGTGGCGAATTTTTCCAAGTCGCCGCCGTCGCAGTACTCCATGGCATAAAAAAGGGCACCGTCGGTTTCGTCGCAATCCACCAACTGTGCAATATGCGGGTGCTTCAGGCTAGCGATGGCGCGGGCTTCTTTGAAGAACCGGCGTTTCAGTTCGGGGTCTTCCACCAGGTTTTCATGCATCACTTTCAGGGCAACCGTATTGCCCATGAGAGTGTGCACGGCTTTGTAGGTTTTGCCTGTGGACCCGCTGCCCAGCACAAAGGGGCGCCCGTCCGGATGGCGGGCGATCTCGTATCTGCCGAACTGGATCGGGGATTTGGATGGACCTTCGCGGCTCATGTACATCGCATCTGTACTCGACAGCATAGACCATCGGTGCTGCTGGTGACGAATGCAAATGCAGGATCGGTGCTTGACGAAGGTTTGGCTCTCTGACACCCTTCAAATGCAGGCGCAGTTGATTCACTTTAGCCCCCTGAATTTATGCCAGCCCCGGCCGCACGTATGACCGACATGCACGTTTGTCCGATGGTGACGCCGGGCACACCCCCCGTTCCGCATGTGGGCGGTCCCATTC
>DASWXG010000856.1:0-8898 GCA_036405615.1 Prosthecobacter sp.
TCACGGCCAGACGGATGGTTTCTTCAAGGTTGAAGCTTTTGCCCGGGGAGAGGGGGCAGGCGTTCATCCGGGGAAAGAGACGGGCACCGAAACCCTCGAAGACCCGGAGGTGCGGGTTGGTCAGGAAGTCGGCGGGCAGCCAGCTGATGGTGAACGCTTCAAACTCGCGGTTCTTGAAAACGCCGCGCCGCAGCCCGTCCGTCAGGTGGGTTTGTTTGTGATCCGGCAGCACGCGGATGACCGACATGAAAGAGTGGGAGAACGCCGGGTCGTTGCCCTGGTTCTGGTAAGCGAAGGGGACGATGAAATAACGGTCGCGGGTGTTTTTGCCATTGCCCAGACGCTCAAGGATGCCGTCCTTGATGCGGTTGACGATCTGCTCGTGAAGAGGCACCTCGTAGTTGGCATAGTCGGGCTTGCGGTCCAGAATGCCCGCTTGCGCTACGGCGGCCAGCATAAGAAACAGGACACTGAGTCCTAGGCGGCCAGCCATGTTTTTTTGAGACGGAAGCGCGGGTGACAAAGGAATGCCCATGGAAGAATTGGAATGGATTTGAGCCAAAAAATCAACAGGTCATATTGTACCATGTTCCGGCTCTTCTGCCTTCTCGTCCTTTCAGCACTCTGCAGTTGCGCAGGTGGCCAAATCAAGTCTGCCGGTAGCCCCGGAATCACAGGGAAGTATCACGTCCCTTCAGGTTGGAAGGCGGCCAGCGGCAAATCTCCTGCGCTGAGAGAGACCACCATGCGGTCCACAGCTCACCCGGGCGCAGGCACGACCATCTCCATTCGGGTTTATGACAGATTTGATTCCATGTTCCCGAAGACCCAGCAGGGCTGTGCTGAAAGTTATCTGGCCGGTATCCATGATATCCATGACGACAGCGTGGTCATGGAAGCCTGCGGAAGTGTCCGGAACAGAGCCCATGGGGAAACGGCTATCTACCGCTACCATTCGGACTGGTATGGAGATCATCTGGTTGCCATGATCGTGGCCGGGCACGGGTATGCGACGGTGGAACTGTGGACAAAATCCGCTGCCCAACGGGAGCAACATACAGCAGCCTTTGAAAGGGTCGTTGAGGGAATTCAGCTCAAATGACGTCCAGCCCGGCATGGGCAGGACGTTGCTGCGGAATGTTTTTCCGTGAGCGCGGGATTATTTGACGTATCTCCAGGATGCCGCATAAGACGGCACCGCCCCACCCCCCTGTTCCGTTCCATGCACCGTTCGCTTCTCGTACTGTCAGCCTTTGGCTTTGTCCTGTCCTCCGCGTCCGCTCTCACCCTGGATGAGATGAACCAGCGGCAGCAGCCGATGCCCACGGTGGCGGAGAAAGACCTCCCGCCTCTAAAGAATGCTCCGGAGCCGTTTCCGGGGCTGGTGAAGCATCCGGGTTTTGAGGCGCATACGTGGGTGCGGTTTCCGTTTGTGGAGAACCCTGGCAGCTTTGGTTTTGACCCCAAGGGCCGGCTGTTTGTGGCGGAGGCCAACCGCTTCTGGCGTGGCGTCCCGGATCTGCGCGGAGCGAATGAACTGATCCGCGGCGACTTCCAGGCCCAGACGTTGGAGGACCGTGCGAATCTGTACAAGACCTGGGCAGCCCGCTTCCCCGCCACTTTCTTCACGAACACGGCCGACCGTCTGATCCGTCTGGAAGACCGGGATGGCAACGGTGCGGCGGATCATCGCACGCTGTTCTCAGACCGTTTCAAGGAGCCGCTGGACGGCCTGGGTTTCTCGGTGCTGGCCGAAGAGGATGCAGTTTACTTCACCTGCATTCCCAGCCTGTGGAAGCTGACTGACAAAAACGATGATGGCGTGGCGGATGCGGAAGAAGCGCTGGTGACTGGCTTTGGCGTGAAGGTGTCCTTCATCGGTCATGACCTGCACGGCATCACACGCGGGCCGGACGGCCGCCTGTATTTCTCCGTGGGGGATCGCGGATACCACGTGACCACGAAAGACGGCCGGGTGCTGGCCGGTGGCGGCCGTGGGGCCATCTTCCGTTGTGAGTCCGATGGCAGCAACTTTGAAGTGTTTTGCAAAGGCCTGCGCAATCCTCAGGAACTGGCCTTTGATGAAGCGGGCAACCTGTTCACTTTCGACAACACTGGCGACATCGGCGACCTGGCCCGCATGGTGTATGCGCTGGAGGGCAGCGATTCGGGCTGGGACATGAGCCACCAGTCCGCCCACCAGTATGTGACCAATCTGGACTGGGAAGACTTCCACCCGAAGAAGTCCATGTGGGTGGCGGAGCGCATGTATGACCTCTTCAACGAAGAGCAGCCGCAGTGGGTGTACCCGCCGGCTTCGCACGTGGCGCGTGGTCCGTCCGGTGTCACCTGGCTGACGGGAGAGTCCCTGCCGCAGGATCTGCGTGGCAAGTTCCTGCTGGCCAATTATCGCGGAGCCTCCCAAGGCTGTACGGTGCTGACCGTGGGCATCGAGGCCAAAGGCGCAGGCTTTGTGGCAAATTCAGAGGACGTCTTTGTCGAAGGCGTGGGCGTGAGCGATGTGGAACTGGGTTATGATGGCAACATCTACCTGTGCGACTTCGGCGGCGGCTGGAGCATCAATACCAACGGGGCCATCGAGGCAGTGACGCCGAAGGATGCGGCTTTGAAAAAAGCCGGGGCTGAAGTGAAGGCGCTTTTCGCCAAAGGCTTGAAAGAAGAGAGCGTGGCAAAGTTGGTTACGCTGCTCTCCCATGCTGACAAGCGCGTGCGTCAGGCGGCGCAGTTTGAACTGGTGAACCGCAAAGAAACCGCCACCCTGTCCGCCATCGCAGCGGATGTCTCCAAGCCGGTGAGCACGCGCCTGCACGGCCTCTGGGCCCTGGATCAGCTGGGCCGTCAAGGTGTGGCGGTGACGGAGCCGCTGCTGGCCCTCGTGCGTGACAAGGAGGCCGAAATCCGAGCGAACGCCGCCCGTACGCTGGGCAGTGTGCGTGTGGTGGAGAGCCGTGATGTCCTGCTCGCGATGTTGAAAGATGAATCTCCGCGCGTGCGCTCCCTGGCGGCTGTGGCATTGAGCCGTGTCGCCAAGCCGGGCGATGCCCAGGTGACAGAGGCCCTGTATGAACTGGCTGCCCGCAATGGTGGCGATGCTGCTGTCGTGGACCCGGTGCTGCGCCACGCCACTCTGACTGCGCTGGATCTGATCGGCACGGTCGAGGCCGCCAAGGGCCATGCCCAGGCTGCCGGAAGGGAAGTGCGGCTGGCTGCCCTGCTGTATCTGCGCCGTCATGCAAGCGCGGAGGCCGTTGCGTTCCTGAAAGACAGCGATGTGCAGATCCGCCGTGAAGCCGTGCGTGCCATCTATGACACGGCCGCTGTGGACGGCCCGGCCGGAGACGCCCTCGCTGCCCTGGCCCCCGAAGCCGCCAGCTTCCCGCCGACTGTGCAGCAGCGCATTGTCGCCGCCAACTACCGTCGTGGCTCTGCGGAAAATGCGCGCAACCTCATCCACATGGTGAAGGATGCCAGCCTGGATGAAGCGACCCGCACAGCCGCTTTGCATGGCCTGCGTCTGTGGGAAAAACAGATCGTCACGGATCCCGTGCTCGGCATCTACCGCCCGCTGCCCAAGGCTGAACGCAGCCTCGCCAAACTGGGCCAGGCCATTGAAGCCGACCTGCGTGCTCTGCTGGCGGGCGATCTGCCTGCTCAGCTTTCCTCTCTGGCTCTGAAGCTGGCTTCTGAAACGGGAGTGCGCCTGGAGGCCGCGACCTTGAAGAACTTTGCCACGAACAAAAAGCTGGCCGCCGAGGTCCGCGTGGCTGCTCTGGACAGCCTGGTCAAATCGGCCCCCGAAGAGGCCGCCCCTGTGGTCCGCGATCTGATTGGCGACTCCTCCTCCTCCGTGTCAGCAGCGGCCCTCTCCCATGGCTTTGCTCTGAAGCAGGACGGCCTAACGGACATTGCTCGCAAGGCCATCGAGTCTGGTCCCCTTGCCAAAGCACGTTCAGGCATCGCTGGACTGTCCGGCCTCCACCCCGAAGAGATCGAAACGCTGTGGAAGAATCGCGAAAGCAACAAGCTCCGTCATGAACTCTGGCTGGATGTTTTCCTGGCTTTGCAGGCACAGGCCGCGCCAAGCAGCCAGGCTCTTGTTTCATCCCATGTCGCCAGCGCGCCAGACGCCGTGTTCCGCCTCAGCGAAAGCGGCGGCGATGCAAAGCTGGGCGAGAACGTTTTCCGCAACCAGGGTGCCTGCCTGCAATGCCACAAGATCGGCAGCGACGGCGGCATCCAGGGGCCTGATCTCACGAAGGTGGGCGAGCGTCTCAAACCGCAAAAGCTGATCGAATCCCTGGTGAACCCCAATGCGGAGATTGCCGCGGGCTACGGTCTGGCTGCGATCACTCAAAAGGACGGCCAGCTGGTCATGGGCCGCCTGACCAAAGAAACCAAAACCGAGGTGGAAGTGGTGGGTCTGGATGGCAAGGCGGTCACGATTTCCCGGAACAACATCACCAGCATCGCTCCGCCAGTTTCCGCTATGCCGCCGCTTGGCACGGCCTTGCAGCCGCGTGATCTGCGCGATCTGGTGGCCTTCCTGTCCAGCCGCACTTCGGCTAACAAAAAGGCTGCCAAGGACGACGCCAGCCATGGTGACGAGAAGATCGCCAAGTAGGCCGTATCATAATTCTGTCATGATCGGATGGCGGGGGAGAAGTCCCTTTGCCGTTGTTGCAAACGAGCCCGCGAGGTGATGAGGCCAGGATGGCCGCACTCCCTGGGGCCAGGGCTCTGGCGCGGGTGGTGCCGTCGAGGGTACTGCCTCTTTGCGACGGCACTCTCAGCGCTTCGCGACTCCGTCAGGTTCGTATTGTACCTGCCGGATCAGAAGGCAAAGCCGACGGTCACGTGGAGCATGCCGCTGCCTTCGCCTTCGCGTTGGCTGAGGTTGTGGCCGTAGTCCACGCGGAGCGGGCCGAAGGGCAGTTTGTAGCGGAGGCCGGCACCGATGGCGGTGCGGAAATCGGATGAGTAGTCAAAGGCGCTGCTGTTCTCGCCACGGCCCAGGCTGCCGATGTCGCTGAACAGGGCAAACTCCAGGTTGGGGTAGATCTCGTAGCTGAACTCGGCACTGGCGAAGAGGGCGGAGGTGCCGCCGAGCGGAGTGCCTCCCTTGGTGATCGGGCCAAGCTCACGTTCGGCAAAGGCACGCACGCTGTTCGGACCGCCGTTGAAGACGCGGGAGTCGATGGGCAGGGCTTCAGCTGCGGCACCCTGGATGTTCATGAGGGCGGCCCCGGTGGCGAAGCGGAATTTTTTGGTGATGGGGATGTACCAGGCACCGCGAAGGTCAGTGCGGGTGTAGCTGACGTTGGAACCCATCACATCCAGGGTGGATTCCAGACGGGCACTGACAAACCAGCCTTTTTTGGGGAGCACGGCGCTGTCGCGGTAGTCCAGCATCATGCTGCCGCCGATGGTACCCAGCACATAGTCCGAGGGGCCCAGTTCATCATCGGTCAATACGGTGGTGGAGACGGTGTTGGCCGACACGCCCATGAAGACGGAGTAGGAGAAATGTTTGCTGACCCGCTTGGAGACCTCCCAGTTCAGGCGTGTGCCATACCGGGAGTATTCGAAGAGGCTGAAGTTTTCCACCGCCAGTTCCAGGGAGGAGGCAAAGGTGGTGTTGAGGATGGCGGGGTCGGTCAGCTTGATGGAGCCGAGCGGGCCTGCGATGCTCCAGTTCAGTTCGGCGGCCAGGGTGTTGCCGGAGTCGCGGATGTTGGTGTTGCGGTAGTTCACCCCGGCCTGGGCACCGAGGAAGGTGTCATAACCGAGTTCAAAACCCAGCGTCTCGGGTTTTGTCTCCTCCCCGGTGATGCGCAGGTCTGCCACAGCCGGAGAAACGCCGGGGCGCAGTTGCGGGTCGACATCCAGGCGGGCGAACATGCCGGTGTCCAGGGCGCGCTTGAACATCACATCCAGGTCTTCGGCCTGGTAGTATTTGCCTTCGGCTTCGCGGAAGCCTGCACGCAGCACGCGTTGGGAGCCGCGGCTGAAGTTTTCATGCGGGCTCACCTGCGCCACGCGAACACGCTCGCCCGGTACCATGACCAGGACCACATCCACCGTGCCCCCGAGTTTGCCCAGGACATACTGGGAGGAGGTGACGGCATTGAGCCAGCCATGCTGCTTGGCGATGCTGGTGACCTGCCCTTCCAGCTGCTGCACGCGCGCTTCGTTGAAAGGCTCGCCGGGTGTCTGGCCGATCTGCGCGCGTGTCTGCCGGTCAATCTCGGGCGGTGCGCCGGTAAAGGCCACGGTGCCGAAGGTGAACTTGGGACCTGCCACCAGGTCCAGGGTGATGTCCCGCAGGCCATCCGCCCCGGCGTCCGGTTCGGGCAGCATTTTGACTTCGGCCTGCAGATGGCCTTCGGCGCGCAGGCGGCGTTGCACCAGGCCCACGCCGGTTTGCAGTTCGCGTTCGACCCAGACGGGATGCACTTTGTCAGCGTCATCCTTTTCCAGGCTGGGGCGGAGGAGGAATTTGCGCAGCTCCTCTTCGGGGACAATGAGGTCGCCCTTCCAGGTGATCGTTCCCACACGGGTCTGCTGGCCGGAGGAGACGTTGAGAACGATGCCGCCTGAGGTCAGTTCCCAGCGCACTTCGGCTTCGGGCCAGCCCTCGCGGATGAAGTGCTGGCGGGTGAAGAAGGCGAGGTCGTCGGCCAGAGGTTCGCTGGCAGCCGTGCTGCCGGCAAGCGTGAGCTGGTCCTTCAGCATGGTATCCAGGTCATCCCAGGTGGCGGCGTCAATGCCGACCACGGTGACGGACACCGCGCCTTCGCTCACCGTGTAGGCGGAGGCTGGCGCAGCGGCGACGGCTGGGGCCTGTGCTGCAGCGTGGCCTGCGGGGAGGAGGGCCGCCAGCGGCAGCAGCAAGGCGCTGGCAGAGACCGCGAGGGTCCGCAACGCGAGCCGGTGCGGGCTGCGGAAACCTCGTGCTCGAATGGCGTCGTCACCCGACATGCTAAGGCGTGTCGCCTTTGAAGGTGCCTTTGTCAATCTGGCCCAGCATGTCAATGAAGGCATCCTCCAGCTTGCGATTTTCACGGTGGAAGTCGGTAACCTGGAGACCATCGGTTATCATTCGGCGCAGCACGCCTGCCTGGATGGTTTCATCTGAAGATTGGATGCGCAGTCGTGCGCCGCGTTTGGTCTCTTCCAGGATCTCGATCATCGGGGCGGTGAGGGCCCATTCCTTCAACCGGGCGGGGTCTCCGGCGACCTGCACGTTGACGAGGATCTCCTCCGTCACGGCGGTGCCGCGCACCATGGACTCGGCATCGCCATGGTGGACGATGCGGCCCTTGTCGATGAAGAGCAGGCTGTCGCACATTTCGCCCAGCTCGCTGAGGATGTGGGAGCTGATGAGGATGGTCTTGCCCTCCTCGGCCAGGATGCGGATGAGCTGCTTCAGCTCCACACGCGCCTTCGGGTCCAGCCCGGCGGCGGGTTCATCCATGATGAGGATTTGAGGGTCATGCAGCAGGGCGCGTCCCAGGCAGAGCCTTTGCGTCTGGCCCTTGGACATCTTGTTGCTCATGCGGTCGGCCAGCGGTGTGAGGTCGGTGAAGGACATCACTTCCTGGATGCGCTGCAGGCGTTCGGCCCCTTTGTACCCGAGAGCACGGGCATAGAAGTCCAGATACTCCAGCACCGTCATGTTTTCATAGGTGCCAAAGCTGTCGGGCATCCAGCCCAGCAGCCGCCGGACCTTGTCGGGGTAGTGCACCACGTTGTGCCCGCCCACTTTCACCGTGCCGTCGGTGGGATAGTCGAGGGTGGCCATGATGCGCATGGTGGTGGTCTTGCCGGCGCCATTGGCCCCGACGAAACCCACCACGCGGCCGTGGCCGATGCTGAAGGACACGTCCTGCACGGCCTCCAGCTTGCCAAAGGTGCGGCGGAGGCCGGTTACTTCGATGGCGGGCTGGCTGCGGTCCATGTCCGGAACGGTGCTGGCAGTTTGATGCATGGCGTCAGGGAGGGGGGATGCTGCCGTGGACAAGAAGAGTGTCGGCCTGCCAGCGGATGGAGCCGAGGGTTTCCTGGAGGAACCCGGGGGCGCTGGTGGCTTTGCCAAAAAAGCGGTTAGGCTGGGATTCCAGCTGTTTGTCCAGCCGCGGGATGTGGGCGGGTTTGGCCTCGTTCAGCCACCAGGTGCTCAGTTCTCCAGGGGCGGCTTTGGTGAGGGCTGCCTTCTGGCCGGTGGCCAGCGGGGCAGTGAGTTTCCACACCTGGCCTTTCGCATCGGCATAGAACATTTCCTCCAACGTGAAGCCCAGGGCGGAGACGAGCGTGGGTGGCGCATCGGGTTGTGCTGCCGGGGTGACCTCCAGCCGGGCGCGGGTGGACACGGCGGTGCGGATCATCTGCGCCTGCTCGGTGCGGCTCTGGAAGAAATTGCCGCTGAAACTGCTGCCTTTCTGGGTGAGGGAGACAGGCTGGGAGTCGTGGCTGTTTTTCAGCCTTACCCAGGGAGAGTCCGGCAGCGCCAGGGGCTGGATGAGCGCGGGCTGCGCCAGTTCAAACTGGGAACCGAACAGCACCCCGGTGCGGCTGGTCTGCTTCTGGGTCACGTAGGCGGCGGCCTCCTGCGGCTCCACCTCGATGACGGCGATGCGGGCCCCCACGCCGCCGATGCCATCCTGCACCAGAATGAGAGCCACCATGAGGGCGCTGGCCCCCAGGGACAAAAGAGGGGTGGTGAAGAAGAGCCTGTGGCGGCGGCCGGAGGGGGCAAGGACGAAGAGGTTCACCGGACCCACCAGAATGCCGAAGAGCACCAGGAAAACCACGACCTGCCAGGAGTTAAAACTGCGTTCGCCCAGGGCGTCCAGAAGCTCCCAGGAACTGGTGTGGCCG
>DASWXG010000857.1:0-4369 GCA_036405615.1 Prosthecobacter sp.
AAGATGTCGCTTTCGCCCAGGGTTTTTGAAGCGGCGCCGGGAGCCCGCATCTAGACCTGGTGGGCCGGGGTCACAAAAGCATCACCTTGCGTGTGATAAGCGCGGAGGCTGGATGAAAGGGGGCGCGTAGGTTTTTCATTCCCTATGAAGTACCTGCTCCCTCTCTGCCTGCTGGCCTTCGGTTCCTCGCTGTTTTCGGCTGAACCGGTTACCCAGACCATCAATGTGCTGGACCTCATGAAGGCCGGCCAGGTGGAATATCACATCAATCCTGCCCAGGATTTCCACGACCCCGCAGACCAGGTGTTCCAGCTCAAGGGCAAGGAACTGCACATCAGTGGCAAGGGCTATGGCTACATGGTCACCAAGGAGGGGTACAAGGATTACCACCTGGTGATCGATTTTAAATGGGGCCCAGGCACCTGGGGCAAGCGCGCTGATCGCGCCCGCGACAACGGCATTCTCGTCCATTCCTACGGCCCGCACGGTGCCTATGGCGGCACCTGGATGGCGAGCATCGAGGCCCAGATCATCGAAGGTGGCATTGGTGACATCCTCGTTCTTTCTCCAAAGCTGGCAGACGGCACGGAGCTGACCACCAGCCTGAAGGCCGAGTATGAGCTGGATCGCGACAAGGAGAAGCGCTGGAAAAAGGGTGCCCCTCTTCAGCAGGTGACCAAGGGCCGCATCAACTGGG
Organism: Prosthecobacter sp.; assembly: GCA_036405615.1. Classification (GTDB taxonomy): domain Bacteria; phylum Verrucomicrobiota; class Verrucomicrobiia; order Verrucomicrobiales; family Verrucomicrobiaceae; genus Prosthecobacter. The sequence goes on from DASWXG010000857.1 coordinate 698, forward strand.
AAAAACGTGACGAGGACTGGGCGGACAAGATCAACTACCGCGGCAAGGATGATCCGGATTCCGCCGTGGGTGAATGGAACCGCATGGAGGTCATCGCCAAGGGCGATACCCTGCAGTATTTTGTGAACGGCAAGCTGGTGAACGAAGCCTTTGAGTGCAAACCCGCCGAAGGCCGCATCTGCGTCCAGACCGAAGGCGCTGAAATGATTGTGCGCCGTTACGAACTCCATCCGTTAGGCAAGTTTGCCGAAAAGTGGACGCCGGAGATGGCGAAGAAATAAAGTGATGCAGGCACTCCTGCCTGCACTTCTCAAAACTCCGCTGCCGCGCTGACAGTGTTCCTGTGTGAGACTGGCCTGGCGCGCAGCGAGATCTCTTTGCGGGCAAGAGTGCCCGCATCACTTGAGTTGCCCGCTTCACTTCCGGTTCCATATCACAAAAGCACCACCACCGGTGCCATTCCCGCTGAGCAACGGAAGGGGAATGCCGTAGATAGCGTACTACCCCCTGTCACCCACCCTATGAAGCGCCTTGTCCCTCTCTGCGTTCTGGCTCTCGGCTCCACCCTCTGGGGTGCGGAAGCCGTCACCCAAAAGATCAACGTGCTGGACCTGATGAAGGCGGGGCAGGTGGAGTATCACATCAATCCGAAGATGGATTTTCACGATCCTGCGGATCAGGTGTTCAAGCTCAATGGCACGGAGCTGAACATCAGCGGCAAGGGTTACGGTTACATGGTCACCAAGGAAAGCTACAAGGACTACCATCTCGTGGTGGAGTTCAAATGGGGGGCCAAAACTTGGGGCAAGCGGGCCGACCGGGCCCGGGACAACGGCATCCTGGTTCATTCGTACGGGCCGCATGGCACCGTGGGTGGCACCTGGATGGCGAGCATCGAGGCCCAGATCATCGAGGGTGGCATCGGCGATATCCTGGTGCTTTCCCCCAAGCTGCCGGACGGGACCACGCTGACTACCAGTGTCACGGCCGAAATCGAGCCGGATCGCGACAAGGAAATGCGCTGGAAGAAAGGCGCACCTCGCAAGACCGTCACCAGCATCAGCCGCATCAACTGGGAAAAGCGGGATGAGGACTGGGCCGACAAGATCAACTTTCGCGGCAAGCAGGATCCCGATTCCCCGGTGGGTGAGTGGAACCGCATGGAGGTCATCGCCAAGGGCGACACTCTGCAGTATTTCGTCAACGGCCTGCTCGTGAATGAAGCGTTTGATTGCAAACCTGCCGAAGGCCGCATTTGCATCCAGACTGAAGGCGCGGAGATGATCGTGCGCCGCTATGAACTTCATCCGCTTGGTCAGTTCCAAGAGAAATGGAACCCCATCCAGGCCAGCGGCGGCAGCGATGTGACCGTACGCGACGGCCAGACCGCCGCCCTTTCTCCTGAAGAGTCGCAAAAGCTCATCCAGCTGGATGGAGATTATGAGGCCCAGCTGGTCGCCGCAGAGCCCCTCATCACCGATCCCGTCGAAGTTACCTGGGATGCCGAAGGGCGCATGTATGTCGCGGACATGCGCGACTACCCGCTGGGGCCGGAACCGGGCAAACCCTTCCTCTCCCGCATCCAGCTCCTCACCGACGAGAATGGCGACGGCCGCATGGACAAGGCCGTTACCTTCGCTGATCATGTGGATCATGTGCAGGGGCTGCTGCCTTACAAAGGCGGTCTCATCGCCACCACACGCACCCAGATTCTCTTTCTCAAAGACACTGATGGCGACGGCAAGGCCGACATCAATGAGCCGCTCATCAAGGGGCTGAACCCGCGCCACAGCCAGCTTCAGGTCAGCGCGCCTCGCTGGGGACTGGATAACAAAGTGTATTTCAACAACGGTCTGGACGCCAAGGAGATCTATCCGGACGAGAAGGGGACCCAGGACCTGGTCCCTTCCGCAGGCAAGGATGCCCTTGCCACAGCCAACGTCACCCGGGCCAACTTCCGCTGGGATCCCGCCACAGGGAAGATCGAGCCCACCAGCGGCTACGGCCAGTTTGGCGGCTCCTTCGATGATTTTGGTCACCACTTTTTCTGCTCCAACCGCAACCCCTTGATGTTTGCCGTGATGCCTTATGAGGCAGTGGCGCGCAATCCTTATGCAGGCATTGAGAAAGGCTATGAGGACATCGCCCCTGCCGGAGCCGAGACCCGGGTCTATCCCCTGAAGATCACCCACACCACTGCCGACGCCCACGCCGGGACCAACACGGCTTGCAGCGGTCTGGGGGTGTATCGCGGCCCGCTGATGCCGGAGCTCAAAAACAATGTGTTTGTGCCTGATCCCACCGGCCAGCTCATCACCCGCTACAAGATTGAGCCAAATGGCGCTTCCTTGAAAGCCACCCGTGTCGGGGACCGCACGGAGTTCTTCCGCAGCGCCGATGAATGGAGCCGCCCGGTGAACCTCACCACCGGCCCGGATGGCGCGATGTATGTGTGCGACATGTACCGCCGCTGGATTGACCATGCGCGCTTCTTCCCGGAGGAATTTGTGAAGGCGCATGACATGCGTCAGGGCGAAAACGAAGGCCGCATCTGGCGCGTCGTGAAAAAGGGCCAGAAGGCTCCGAAGATCGAAGCCGCGCCGAAGGACGCCGGCAAACTGACTGCGTGGTTAGGCCACGAGAACGCCTGGCAGCGGGAGACGGCACAGCGGTTGCTCGCGGAGCAAGGAAAGCCCGTGGGTGGCCAGCCCGAAAAGATTGAAGCTCACAGGAAAGCGTTTTTTGACATTCTCAATCATGCTGATGGTGAAGGCTCCCCGGCGGTGGCTGCCGTTGAGAAGCGTGCACAGGCGATCAGTGCCATGCCGGAGGATCCGTGGACGACCCGCGCGGTGCTTAGCGCAAGTGCTCACTCCGCAGGTGCCGTGCTCAAAACGGTGGTCGCAAAAGGCGATCTGACGCAGAAGTATTCCCCTCAGCGTATGGACACGCTCCGCACGCTGGCCAGTGCTGCAGCGGCCGCAGGCTTGAAGGAAGACTTCTCCCAGGCTCTTCAGGTGTTCCAGACTCAGCCCGGAACCCTCACCTGGTGGAAACCTGCTTTGTTGCAGGGACTGGCCGAAGGCCTGCCCCGCTCCGGTGGCAAGCTGGGGGCCAAAACGCTGGCAGCTTTTGTGGCCCAGCCTCCGGCTGATTTCAAAGATGCTGCAGCCGAGATCAACCTCCTGCTCACAAAGGTGGATGAAACCATGGGCGACAACAAGGCACCTCTGGACCAGCGTCTGGCCGTGCTGCCGCTGCTTTCACAACGCCCTTGGGACAAGGCCGAGCCGGTGCTGCGCAAGCTGCTCGCCGAAGGACAGCCTCCGGAACTCCAGACTGCCGCCCTGGTGGTGCTGAAAAAGTACGGTGCCGAAAAGGCTTCCCCTTTGGTGTATGAGCTTCTTCCTGCCGCAGGTCCGACCGTGCGCCGTGATCTCGTGGCGCTGTTGACCGCAAACGCCAAAACGGCGCTGGCCCTCTTCCATCGCATGGACAAGGGCGAGTTCTCCCCGGCCCTGGTGGATGTGGAGACACGCTGGCGCTACCAGCGCGGCAGCGGCGAATTGAGGGACCTCGCCGTGAAACTTTTTGGTCAGGCCAGTGAAGATCGCGCTGCTGTCATTGCCACCTACCTTCCCAGCACCCAGCTCAAGGGGGATGCGGCCAAGG
>DASWXG010000858.1:0-9118 GCA_036405615.1 Prosthecobacter sp.
CGTCATGGAACAGAATGCCGAGGGTGAGTGGAGCGTCGCTGCGGCCCTGCAGGATGTGCCAGCCGACAAGCAACTGACCAAGGTGCTGCACGAAACCATCAAGAAATGCGGTGAAGACATTGAGAAGCTGAGCTTCAACACCGCCATCGCCCAGATGATGGTGTGCACCAATGCCCTGACCGCCGCTGCCGTGAAGCCGGTGAAGGAGATCGTCACCTTCCTGAAGGTGCTGGGTCCCTTTGCCCCGCATCTGGCTGAAGAACTGAATGCGCGTATCGCGACGAAGTTCCCGGGGATCGCCGTCAGCGGTCTGCTGAGCGACCAGACCTGGCCGCAGTTTGACCCCGCCGCGCTGGTGGAGGACGAAGTTGAAATCGTCTTCCAGGTGAACGGCAAGCTGCGTGACAAAGCGCGCGTGCCGATCCAGGCCACCAAGGAGGAGATCGAAAAGATCGCCCTGGCCAGTGCCCGCGTGCAGGAGTTCATGGAAGGCAAACCCGTGCGCAAGCTCATCGTGGTTCCCGGCAAGCTGGTGAACATTGTGGTCTGATCCGGCCGACGTTTTAGATGTATTCTGACGGCGAAGCAGTCCTGATGAAGGGCGGCTTCGCCGTTTGGTTTTAAGGGGCAGTTCCCAACGGGTTCATGAAACGGGCATCTGGACCGGTTCTCAAAAAACCTGTCACTTGCTCGGACGGCGCAGCAGCTTCTCTGGCGGGGGCTGGCGCTGGTTTGTTAGGTACTAAAGCACCCGGCGCACCGTCCTTGCCATGGAGGCCGCTGCGCTCGCCGGTTCAAAAGGACATTCTTTTCGAGAACCGGTCTAAAAATTTACCAGACAGAGCGGTAGGGAGGATGTTGGATGATGTGACTATGTCCCTGTCTCCCGCCCTCGTTCCTGCCGGCCAGGGCCGCCTTGTGCGTGCCTTTGGAGAAGAGCTTCAATTTCACCTCACCGGTGCCGAAACTGGCGGTGCCTACGCGCAGTGGGTGGAGACGACGCCTCCGGGGGGCGGTCCACCTCCTCATTACCACACAGGAGAGGATGAATGGTTTTATGTGCTGGAGGGTACCGTCAGCTTTTTCAAAGACGGAGCCTGGAGTGAAGTGGGGCCGGGGGCCGGTGCCTACCTTCCGAGAAACTCGGTTCATACTTTCAAGAACACCGGCGAGACACCTCTGAGGATGGTGGTCACCGTCGCTCCTGCCGGTTTCGAGACGTTCATGACACGCTGTGAAGAGGTCTGGAACCAGCCTGGAGCCCCGGACATGGAGCGCATCCTCCAGATCAGTGCGGAGCACGGCATTCATTTTGTGGCCCCCTAGCGGTGGTCGAATGGAAGGCGGGATTTAAGGGGAAATCTTTAGAGTGACAGTCAGGGGAAAACTGAGAAAATGTCAGCATGAAGAAAGGTCTTCGGCTGCTGCTGCTCTTGGGTTCTCTTGTTCTGCTGGCATGGCTGCTCGCGGGCAGGCCCGGCACCCAGCCGGGGACTGAAGGAGACCCGAGGACTGCGGAGAGCGTTCCGCCTTCGCAGCCTGCTGCTTCTGAGGCTGCCACGGCGGGGAGTCCCGCGCAGTCGGCCGGAGTGGTGGGCGGGTCTTCTCAGGCATCCTCAGTCCCGGAAGCGCCGGGCGAGGAAGGGCGGCGGATCGTTGTGCGGCCTCCGAAGGTGCTGGCGGCAGAAGAAGCGGCATTTCTCAAAGCCTTGAAGCCGCGCCAGGTGCCTGCGAAAGAGAGTCTGCATATTCCAGAGGGGAAGGATCTCAGGCTTTCTGTGAAACTGGCAGACCCGTTTGCGGCGAGGGCAGACGAGAAGGGGCGTCTGGTGATCCATGCCGACCAGCCGGAGGCGGCGCGTCCGTTGCTGAATCTGGCCAATGCCCGCGAACTGAAGTTTCGCCGCGTGCATACGGTCAGTGATGAGAAGATCGCCAGCCTCACCCGGCGCGCTGCTGAACGCACAGGAACCGCCCAGGCAGATCTGGCGGCGGTGGTAGAGGTGAGATTGCCAGAAGCCGGCCGTGACCGGGTGGTGGCCCTGGCCCAGGAACTGAACTCCATGCCGGAGGTGGAGTGGGTGGAGCTCGAATCCCTGGACCAACCGCCGCCCCCGCCTGCTGTAGACATTGCGCCGACCACACCTCTGCTGGTGTCTAACCAAGGGTATCGCAGCGCCGCCACCGGCGTGGATGTGGACTATGTCTGGAACACCTTTGGCATTCGTGGCGATCCCCGCGTCCGTGTCACGGACTGCGAGTATGACTTTGATCCTGACCATGAAGATCTGGCTGGGCAGGCCCAGTTCCAGGCCAATGTGGTGTCCCGTTACACCCTGCATCGCAGGCATGGCACCTCGGTCATGGGCATCCTGGCGGCGGCTTCAAATGAGTATGGCATCAGCGGCAGTGCGCCGGAATGCTCTTTCTTTTTCTACCCAGAATTTTCCCAGCTGACCACAGGTCACCAAAGCCGGACAGCCTGTGTGACTGCGGCCATTGCCGATTCTGATGAGGGTGACATTGTGGTTTTGGAAATGCAGGCGAGAAGGGCGAACGGAGAGGACGATTATGTGCCTGCTGAATATGAGCTTGGAGTGTGGAATGCGGTGCGGACCGGGACCAATGCAGGAGTGTTGATGGTCGCTGCTGCAGGTAATGGAAATCAGAATTTGGATGATACCTCTTTGTTCGCGGCCTATGCCGCACGCGGAGACAGCGGTGCGATCATTGTGGGGGCGGGCACCAGTGCGCGGGGGCGGCAGTACTTCAGCACTTATGGCTCGCGGGTGAATCTCCAGGGCTGGGGTAGTGGTGTTTTCACCACAGACAGTGCCGATTCGGGTACATATGTTTATGGTAAGGATGCCAAACAGTCTTACACAGCCACCTTTGACGGCACCAGTTCGGCGACACCGATTGTGACTTCTGCGGCGATGCTGCTTCAGTCCGTTGCTTATCAGATGTTTGACCGGCCTTTGACCCCTGGGCAGATACGTGATTTGCTGGTCAACACCGGCCGCAGCCAGACGGGTACCAATGCTGCCACAGCTCCCATCGGCCCCCTGCCTAATTTGCGCGCTGCGGTTGAGTTCCTTCTTGCGGAAGATTCGGATGCGGATGGCTACCCTAACTTGATGGAGTATGTGTTAGGCACCAATCCGAACGGCAACCCTGCCGAGGATCTGGCCCGCCAGCCCAAGGTGACACTCAACCGGGTCAGCGGCGGTTCTCAAATGGTGCTGGAGTTTAATCAACCTGCCAACCGGACATCTGTGACGTGGGTGGCGCAAAAGTCTGCCACTTTGCAACCCGGCTCCTGGCGGGACCTGGTGCACGGGGATGGCGGGACGGTGATCTCGCGTGTTGGGGACAAGGTGCGGATCACACTGCCTGCGGCGGCGGTGCGTGAAAGGAGCTTCGTCCGGGTGGAGGCCAGGCTGTTTCCTGAAGATTCGTAAAGCATGCCGCATCCCTTGGATGCGGGCTTTTAGGGACTATGCGTCTGGCAAAATCTGCGGTTTGATGACCGCGACGTTCAGCGGGGCCAGGGAGGCCTGGAGCTTTTGGAACATGGCTTCACCGTCATAGGTGCCGACAATGGCACCGCCGCTGCCGGTGAACTTGGCGCTGGCACCGCAGTCGCGGGCGGTTTCCACCATGTCAATGTTACCCTGGCTCAGCTTGTAGAGGCGGCGGCGAAGGTCGAAGTTTTCATTGAGCAGCGGGCCCATTTCTGCACCGCGCCCTTCCACCAGCAGGTCGCGCACTCGCTGGGCGAGGTTGGCCCACTGGTACATAGCGCTGACAATGTCGCGCTCCCCCCGGTTCCAGCGGCCGCGGATGTCGTTGTGAAACACCTCGGTTCCTTCGCTCAGTTTGGCCGTGTAGGCTACATAGACGGAAGGGAGGAGGGCGGGATCGATTTCCTCGTAGATGCCGTAGCCGAGCCGTTCCACGGAAGCCCGGTTGAAGTCCATGAAGACCACCCCTTCGTAGGCCTGGATCACGCGGTCCTGCAGACCTGCGGGAATGCACAGCTCGTCATTTTCCACGCTCAGCACCAGCCCCGGCAGGATGTGCTTGGGGATTTCCACTTCGTAAAAAGCCATCAGGGCACGCCAGCACGCCGTGATGATGGCACTGCTGCCCGCCATGCCGACCTGGGGCGGGATGTTGCTGTGGTAGCGCAGGGTGAAGTTCCGGCCATGCAGGGGCAGGCCTTCTTTGCTGCAGTAGTCAAAGAAACGCTTCACGCTGGCTTTCAGCAGGCGGATGCCGCCGTAGTAGCCGTTCTGGCGCACGTCCCGGGCCAGTTCTTCAATGCTGCCAAAAACGGAATGGTCCCGCTGATTGGGTTCGATCGTCAGTTCCGGAGATTCAAACAGGGTGATTTCCGCCGCAAAGTTGCGGATGATGAACGAGATTGTCTTGCCGAAATAACCGTCCGAAGGATTCCCCACCAAACCGGCACGGGCATAAGCTTTCGTGGTGATGAGCATGAAGGAAGGGGCGGCGGTCGGGGTGGAAAAGTGGCGCGGAAGCTACCGGAAGCCGTCATTCTGGCAACATGAATGGGCATTTTTCCCAGCCGGGATTTCAGACCTGTCCTACAAGCGCCAAAATCCCTTGCCGGAAGCCTTTTCAAGGATGACAGGGAGGGGCAGGAGCCTCCTGCGAGGGGGGAAATCGCCGCCAACGTGCGGTTATTCACAGAGCCAGGGCAAAAAACCCTTGCCGTTTTTCCATTCTCCTGCACTTTCGCGGCCCCTATGTCCAAAAACGCTGGTCTAGCCAAAACGAGAAAAGCCGTCTCCAAACGGTTCAAAATTACTGCATCCGGTAAGGTGCTTCGCCGTAAACAGGGCAAGCGCCACATCCTGCAGAACAAGAGCCGCAAGCGGAAACGCAATCTCGGTAAAGTCGCCCTCGTGGCAGAAGTGGACGCAGCCGCAGTGAAGGCAAACATGCCTTTCGCTCATCGCGGTTAAGCCCCACGGTCCTCTCCGGGGACCCCGATGTTCCGGTCTGGCTTCGCTTCCGTGAAGCCTAAGATCAGGTGAGGCCGGTCATCGCATCCTTAACAACAGCCTGTTCAGAGAAATAGAAAATGCCAAGAGCCACCAACGCCCCCGCTAGCCGCAAACGCCGCAAGCGCACACTCGCGAAAGCCAAAGGTTTCCGCGGTTTCCGTTCCACGCACTTCCGTTACGCCAAGGACGCCGTCCGCAAGGCGATGACTTATTCCTACCGTGACCGCAAGGTGCGCAAGCGTACCTTCCGTAACCTGTGGATCCAGCGTATCAACGCTGCTGCCCGTCCGCTGGGGATCACCTACAGCCGCCTGATGGAAGGCCTGAAGTTCGCCGGAATCGAGATCGACCGCAAAGTGCTGTCCGACATCGCCATCAAGGATGAAGCCGCCTTTGCCGCCCTGGCCAACCAGGCCAAGAGCGCCATCGAGAAAAAGGCTGAGCAGCTGAAGGCCGCCTAACCGCCCTTCATCAGTCATTCAACCCCTTTAGACAGCCGGAGCGAAAGCTCCGGCTGTTTTTTTGTGCCCGCAAGGTGCGCATAGGAATCTCGTAGGAGCATTAGATGGCATGGTTCGGTCTCAAGGAGAGCGCGCTTCCAGCCCTCAAGGCTTGGGGAAGATGGCCCGAAGCTGTGCATCGGCCTTGCAGAGAACGAGGCCGTGAAATGACGAGAGGCCAGGATGGCCTCACTTCCTGCGAGGCGCGGCACAACGTGTCTTGGCAAGGAACAGGGAATGTGGGCTTCCAGCCCTCATGAATTGGGACGGCGATAACGGACACAGCCCAGTGATGCCCATGGAAGAGGCAAAAATCAGGCAAAAGGGGGGGGACGGGAGAGTTCAGAAGGGGGGGGGAGGTTAATATCACACCAATGGTGTAGGATTTTTGAACCAAGATGACAATTCCTATTGAACGAGTGGGATATAAGGGTCATTTCATGCCCATCACCCTTACCGACCCCTGCCGTGGGAGGCCCGTTTAGTTTTTGCCAGTCTGCCGACTCGCCCGCGTACGAGAGGCTCCTGACCCACTCCCTTTTTACGTGTCGTCATCCATTACCGCGCATCGCCGCACGCCTCTGGCGTTGCTGGCTTCTCTCCTGGCAGGCAGCACCCTTCACGCTGCCTCTCCGGATGCCGAAGCAGAGAAAGTGGCCTTCTTTGAAAAGAAGATCCGGCCCATCCTGGTGGAGAGTTGCTACACCTGCCACTCGGCTGAAACCAAGCCGTCAGGCGGTTTGCGTGTGGATGATCGCAACGGCCTTCTGCTCGGGGGCAATGCCGGACCGGCGATTGTCGCGGGCAAGCCGGAGGAGAGCCTTTTGCTGCAGCGCATTGTTCATGCAGACCCGAAGAAGCTGATGCCGAAGGAGGGCGACAAGCTTACGGATGCCCAGATCGCGGACCTCACGACCTGGATCAAAGACGGTGCAGCCTGGCCCCGTGAGCGCATTCCCACCTCGCTCACCCGGGCGAATCCCGAGTTTGAATCGCTGAAGAAATCTCATTGGTCCCTACAGCCGGTGAAGGATGCTAAGGTGCCCGAGGTCAAGGACCGTGACTGGGCCGAAACCGAGGTGGACCGTTTTGTCCTGGCCACGCTGGAGGCCAAGAACCTGCCACCGGTCGCAGATGCGGACCGGGCCACCTGGATCCGCCGGGTGACCTATGACCTCACCGGCCTGCCGCCCACGCCGGAAGAGATCGCCGCCTTCCTCAAAGACACTTCGGGCAATGCCCGGGCAGAAGTGGTGGACCGCCTGCTGGAATCGCCCTCCTTTGGCGAACGCTGGGGACGTCACTGGCTGGATGTGGCGCGTTACGGCGAGTCCACCGGACCCTCCCGCAACATCCCTTACCCGCATGCCTGGAAGTATCGTGACTATGTCATTGATGCCGTGAACCGGGACGTGCCTTTTGACCGCTTCATCCAGGAGCAGGTGGCGGGAGATCTGCTGCCTTCCTCGTCTAACCAGGAGCGTGACCGCCAGCTGACGGCCACCGGCTTTCTGGCCCTGGGGGTGAAGGACGTTAACCAGCGCTTCAAGGTCCGCTTCGTCATGGATAACGTGGATGAGCAGATCGATGCCGTCACGCGCTCGGTGCTGGGACTCACCGTGAACTGCGCACGCTGCCATGATCACAAGTTCGACCCGGTTCCCATGACCGACTACTACGCGCTTGCCGGTATCTTCACGAGCACGGAAAACGGCGCAGGGGTGCGCAACAAAATGGGTGGTGGAGGCCTGGACTACTATGATCCGGTCAATCTCATCCGCCTTTCCTCCACCTCTCCGCCTCCTCCTGAAGAAAAGGTGAAGGAGCTGGAAGCCCGCGTGGCGGAGGCCAAGAAGGCCTTTGAAGAAATCCGCGGCACTCCTGAAGGTTTGAAGAAAGCGGCAGACGGCCGGCCCGTGCAGCGCGGCTACCGCACCCGTTTTGAGAATCTGCAGTCGGACCTCCTGGCTCTCACAGACCCGGCGGCCCAGGGCCATGCCGTGCACGGTGTGCGCGAGGCCAAGGTGATTGCCGATACAGAAGTCCGCCTCCGGGGTGAGGCCGAGCGCCTGGGCCCGGCGGTTCCGCGCGGCTTCCTCAGCGCTGTCGAAGTACCCGGGGCTCCGGTCGTGGACCCGGCACAGAGCGGTCGTTTGCAACTGGCCCAGTGGCTGACGAGCGAAAAAAATCCGCTCACTGCCCGCGTGGCTGTGAACCGCATCTGGCAGCATCTCTTTGGAGACGGGCTGGTGACCACGGTGGACAACTTTGGTGTCAATGGTGACCGCCCGTCGCATCCTGAACTGCTGGACTATCTGGCACAGGAATTTGTTCGGCAGGGGTGGTCCACCAAGAAGCTGGTCCGCACGCTGGCCTTGTCCCACGTTTACCGCCTGGGCACGGAGGCCCCTGCAGGCCATGTGGAGACCGACCCCGCCAACCGTCTGGTGTGGAGACATTCCCCCCGCCGCCTGAGCGCTGAGGAAATGCGCGACTCCATGCTGGCCTCTGCCGGACGGCTGGTGAAAAAGCCGGAAGCTTCCCCGGTGAACAAACTGCGCATGGTGGAGATGCGGGACAATGGCGCGGAGGCCGCCGCCCTGCACGTTACGGCGGATCAGGCCGTGCAACGCAGCGTCTACCTGCCGCTGCTGCGCGGTGTGACGCCCAAGGCCCTGGAGGCCTTCGACCCGGTGGAACAGACCCTGGTGTCCGGCCAGCGCACGCAGACCACCGTGCCCACGCAGGCCCTGTATCTGATGAACTCCACCTTTGTCCGCCAGCAGTCCCTGGAGCTTGCCGGGCGTTTGCTCAAGCAGGCACCGGCTTCATCCCAAGATCTTGATGAGCGGGTCCGCCAGGCCTACTTGCTGACCTTGGGCCGTGAGCCTACCCGGCAGGAAGTCAGCCGGGCAGGGGACTTTGTGGCTGCTTATGCCGCCAGCTATGAACCGCCTGTGGTGGCTGAAAAAGCCGCTGCAAGTCCGGCCCCGGTGCTGGCCGCGCTGGACAGCAAAGCGGTCGAAACCCCCGTCAACTCTGACGATGTGGACCGCACTGAAACCAAGGTGGCGGAGGCGTCCGTCATTGCATCCGGTGCAGAAGAGGCTGCCTGGATGAGCCTGGCCCAGGCTTTGTATGCCTCTGCTGAGTTCCGTTTTGTCCGCTGAAATCCTTTTTGTTTGTCCATCATGTCCCCGTTTCATCCCTCCCGTTTTACCCGTCGCACGGCCCTGCAGACCACCGCCGCCGGTTTTGGCTACATGGCCTTCAATGGCCTGATGGCCGCCGAAGCCATCCGCAAAGGCGAGCCGCTGAAGCCTCTGGCACCGCGTGACCCGCATTTCCCGGCCAAGGCCAAGCGCATCATCTTTGTGTTTATGGAAGGTTCCATGTCCCAGCATGACACCTTCGAGTACAAACCGGAGCTGTTTGCAAAGAACGGCAAGCCCGGCCCTGGCGGTGGTACTCTCACGGCGTCCAAGTTCAAGTTCAGCCAGCACGGGCAGACAGGCACCTGGTTCTCTGAATTGCTGCCGAGCATTGCCAAACATTCGGACAAGCTGTGCTGGCTGCGCGGCCTCC
>DASWXG010000859.1:0-3115 GCA_036405615.1 Prosthecobacter sp.
CTCAAAGGGAAGCCGGTCCAGAGGCGTCCACAATGGCACAGCCTCGTCGGTTTCAACGGCCTCGCCTTCCCAGGCTGTGGCGCGGAAAACATCCACATGGAGAGCCAGACCGTCCACAAACTGGAAACAAAGCTCCCCCAGCCGTTCCGGGTTTAGCGCCGTCACCCCCAGTTCTTCCTGGGTTTCCCGGATAGCACACTCCGCCGAGGTTTCCCCCGGATCCATTTTGCCGCCAGGACCGTTGATTTTTCCCGCCCCCAGGCCGCGCTTTTTGCGGATGAGCAACACCTGCTGGCCGCCCTCATCCACAATGAACATGAGGGTGGCACGGATGCCGGGTTGCCAGTGGGTCCAGTCAGGGGTCATAAAACGAGCCCGGAGGATGGCATGCTGTGCGCAGAATGCCACCCCGGATACCGGCCACTTTTACAGGCGGATGGTGGTCCGGATCTCGTGACTGCCGCCCGGTATGATGGTGATGGTCGCATCACCTGCATTGGCAGCCTCCACGCAGAGAAACTGGTGGTAGGCTTCGTCCGGCAGATCGGCCAGCCGCTTGGATTTCTCGATCCAGGGATTCCACACCACGGTGGTACCGCTGCCTTCTTTTTCCACGGTCAGCACACGGCCCAGAGCCGGATCTTCCACGGTCACCGGACCCGTGCTGTGATACTGGCGGTCCACTTCACGATCAAAGGTGATGTCCCCTTCCTGATGCTTTTCCTCACGGCCGCCCACGGTGTCCAGATATCCGGTGTTCGACAGGCCCTTGACTGTTACCAGAGAGATATCCCCTACCGTCAGATAGGTATGCAGGGCCTCGGCAATGGTGATGTCTGAACTTCCCATGTTCACTGTTTTCAGGGCCACTTGCAGCTGGCTGCCCATTTGGATGGTCACCTGGGCCTGGAACTCGTGTGGCCACAGCTCCTTGGTGGCGGCATCGCTGGAGAGCACCAAAACAAGCTTCACTCCGTCGTCAGACTCGCTCGCGTGCATCAGGGTCCACGGCCGGTTGCGTGCGATGCCATGCATCGGTTTGGTTTCATCCGTGGGATGGGCGTTGAACCAGGGCCAGCATACCGGGATGCCTCCGCGGATCGCTTTGCCTGGCTCCAGCACGGCCTGTGGGCTGAGGTAAAGAACCGGGGAATGGCCGGACGGTGTCCATTCCATAACATGTGCGCCATTCAGCGCGACCCGCCCGGTGCAGAGAGGATGGCTGATGGTGAACAGGGGGTAGCCCTCAAGGGCCTCACTGAAGGTGACAGAGGATGGCAGCAACATAAGCGGAGGGTCAGATGAATCGTTCCAAGATCGGGTTCAGGTTCTGCAAGACTTTCTCGGGCCACAGTTTGCGGTCCGTCATCAGCGCGCCGTTCAGGGCCTTGTGCTCCGGCCAGGAGGCATCCAGTGGCAGGCGGGGAATCACCTTGGCGATCACCTCCTTGGCCATGGCCGCATTCGCGGAAACGTGGGCCATCACGGCATCAGCGGTGACGTGTTCCTCGTCCACTTTCCAGCAATCGTAGTCGGTGATCATGGCCAGCGTGGCCAGGGCGATTTCCGCCTCGCGGGCCAGCTTGGCCTCGGGGAGATTGGTCATGCCGATCACGTCAAAACCGAGCTGGCGGTTGGCGTTCGATTCCGCCCGGGTGGAGAAGGCTGGGCCGTCCATGTTCACATAGGTGCCTCCGTTGTGCACGGTCGCCCCGGAATTTGACGCTTCCTCGGCGAGCAGATTTCGAAGCCCCGCGCTGATGGGATCGGCAAAGGCAATGTGAGCCACCAGTCCGTTGCCAAAAAAAGTGTGGTGTTCCCGCCGGCTGGTGCGGTCGAAAAACTGGTCAGGCAGCACCACGTCGCGAGGGCGATATTCCTCCTTCAAACTGCCGACAGCGGTGACGGCGATGATCCAGCGAACGTTCAGAGAGCGCAGGGCCCAGATGTTCGCCCGGTGGTTCAACTCTGTGGGCGAAATGCGGTGTCCTTTACCATGACGCGGCAGGAAATACACCCGGCGGCCCGCGTAGGTGCCGCCGACAATGGCGTCCGAAGGCGGGCCAAAAGGCGTGTCCACCACGATTTCCTCCCGGCCTTCGAAGCCTTCAAAGTCATACAGGCCGGAGCCGCCGATGATGCCAACCGCTGGAGGATGTGTTTCTGCCATGGCGGAAAACATAGGAAGAAGGGGCGCACGATCAAGACACCAAAGGCAAAGAAACTGTGGGGCAAGCCGGCTGGGGAGCCGGAATCGCGCCAAAAAAGCATCTGGCGAGGGCCCATTTCCCCTTTGAACTCCGTCCCTGGATACCTAAGCTGACCGCCATGCTTCAGATCGTTTTCAATGACATCAGCGCAGCGGAGCTCTCCCGCCTGCCGACACAGATCCAGTTTCAAATCCTGGAGGCCTTGAACATTCAGGGTGGCGATCTGGAAGAAAAAGTTCTGGCCAGCCGCTTTGGAGTTCTGGAGCGCGGAACGAAAAAACTCTACCGCTGCCGTGCCGGCGACCACCGGATTTATTTTGCCGTCAATGACGGTGATGTCCGCATTCACCGGGTGCTGCACAAAAATACCCTGGCCGATTTCCTGTACCGCAGCAACCTCCCGGGTGGCGGTGAGGACGAGGCGCTCAGCCAGTCCAAAAATTTCTGGAAGCTCATCGACGAGGGAGCCAAGACCCTGAAGACCGTCTGAGGTCCCTCACAGGAATTCCGGGATTTCCCCGGCAAAGATTGACGGGCTTTCCGCTGTCTTGTTTGCTGGGCAGATGCGCCTGTCTCTGCTCCTCGTCTTGCTGCTGCCCCTGGCGGCCGCCGCCCAGGCATTCAAACCTGACGCTCTGAAGGCGCTGGACAGGGTCATTGAAACCGCGGTGAGCAAACGCAACCCGCCCGGCGTGGTGCTCCGGCTGGAGCATGCTGGCGAGCCGCATGAAATCGTCCGTGGCACCAGGGCCATGGTCCCCGGCCGGGAGGAAATGACAGCCGACACCGTCTTCGATGCTGCATCCCTGACCAAAGTCGTTTCCACCGCCCCGGCGGTGATGCTGCTGGTGGAGCAAGGCAAGGTGGAGCTGGAGGCTTTTGTCAGCCAATATCTTCCCGAATTT
>DASWXG010000860.1:0-4045 GCA_036405615.1 Prosthecobacter sp.
ACGTGGCTGAGACCTCCCGGCTATGCAAGGAAGCGGAGAAAACAGAACCGCTCTGCCGCAAGGACCGCAGGCGCTGCCGGCCGGGGACTGAGGATACGGCGACTGCACCGAATGTGACGCATCTCTGTGCAGATGTCATGAACGCGAAAGGGCCGCAGGGCAGGGGCGTATAGATGGGCTCATGATTCGCACCTTCTTTACCGCAGCGGCCGCTCTTCTGGCCCTTTCTTCCGCCCAGGCGCAAAACATCCGCGCCGGCATCATCGGGCTGGATACTTCCCATGTGCTGTCGTTTTCCAAGACGCTGAACACCGACCCTCAGAAGCCTGAGGTCATGGGCGTGCGCATGGTGGCCGCTTATCCGCAGGGGTCCAAGGACATCGAGGGCAGTGTCAAAAGAGTGCCTGAATATACCGAAAAGGTAAAGGCCATGGGCGTGGAGATCGTGCCCAGCATTGACGCCCTGCTTGACAAGGTGGACGCCGTCTTCCTGGAAACCAACGATGGCCGCCCGCATCTGGAACAGTTGCTGCCCTGTCTGAAAGCAGGCAAGCCCGTCTTCATTGACAAACCCATCGCCGCCAGCCTGGCGGATGCTGTCCGCATCTTTGACGAAGCCAAGAAAGCCGGTGTCCCGGTCTTCTCTTCCTCCTCCCTGCGTTTTGGCAAAAACACCCTGGCTGTACGCGGAGGCAGCATTGGCAAGGTGAAGCAGGCCGACACCTTCAGCCCGGCTTCCCTGGAGCCCAGCCACCCTGACCTTTTCTGGTACGGAATCCACGGCGTGGAAAGCCTGTTCACCGTCATGGGCAAAGGCTGCGTCTCTGTCAAACGCGGCACCACCGCCGACGGCAAAATCACGGTCACCGGCACCTGGGAAGGCGGCCGCACGGGCACCTTCACCGAGGGCAAAGGCTACGGCGGCAAGGCCGTGGGTGACAAGGGAGAATCCCCTGTGGGCTCCTATGATGGCTACGACCCGCTGCTGTTCTCCGTGGTGCATTTCTTCCGCACCGGCATCGCACCGGTGACGCCTGAGGAAACCCTGGAGATCTATGCCTTTATGGAAGCAGCTGACGAAAGCAAACGCCGTGGCGGTGCCGAAGTCACCCTCAAGGAGGTGATGGACAAAGCGATCGCCGAGGCGCGGAAGTAGGCTTCCGGTTGTTGATCTGATTTTTGTTTGTTTTGTTTGGGAAGTGCGATTGGCGGCTGCCTGGGTGCAAATCCGGGTAGCCGCTTTTGTTGGCCTCAACGCTTCCCTTATTCAGGCCCTGCGGATGGCGGACAGCACCGTCGCCCTGCTGGACATCTACAAAGTTGACCCGCAGCACCGTGTTTTCCTCCAGCGGCCGGACGACATCCTTGGGTTTGATCTTGGAAGAGGCTGTGGGTTTGATGTAGCCGGTGGTGGTGTGCGGCAGGATGCTGCCATCCGGCTGCTCCACATAGTCCGTGAGTTCGATTTCAAGGTGGGTGGCCGTGGTTTTCAGCACCTTGACCTGGTCTCCCCAGCCGAGCGTGAGCGTCCGGATGAGGTTTTTGCGGTCAGAGGACGTCCAGACATCTGCAAGGTCGGTTTGGATGACACAATCAGTGGCGGTAGGCATGGGATGAAGTGCTGCAATGGATTAGGCTGTGGCGGCTGAGTAAGGATGCCGGACGGGTCGGGAACGCCGCGAAGTTTCCCTGCTGAAAACAGTCACCATCGATTGGCGGCGCCAGTGAGGAGGTATGGGCAGGCTCTTTGACTTGCATGAATACAACTAATCAAATTAAGTATTTATTGACATGGCAAGCGAATTTTTGTTTACATTGAATCCTTGAAGGAAGGGAACATTTTTCAATAGTGGATTGCTAGAGAAGACCCGCTGCTCTATTCTAGTCATTATGGAAATTCGGTCCCAAACAGGTCTTCGGGGCTTGGCTGCCTTGGTGGTCGCCCTCGGGCATTTGCCTTTGGACCAATTTTTTGTCGAGGAATACCCCTGGCTGCACAGGCTGCTGTTCGGGGCCCAGGCGGTGGACCTGTTTTTTATGCTCTCAGGTTTCATCCTGGCTTACGTGTATTTGAAGCCGGATGGGGAGATGAAGACCGGCTGGAAAAGGTTTCACTGGGCGCGTTTTGCACGGATCTATCCGTTGCATCTGGCGACTCTCGTGGCCATCGGCGGGCTCGGTTTGGTCATGGCCCGTTTTGGCATGGTGGAAGGGGCAAACTATCAACTGGGGCATCTTCCTGCGCAGTTGCTGCTGGTGCAGGCCTACCCCTTTGTTGAAAGCCCCACTTGGAACCTGCAATCCTGGTCCATTTCCATCGAGTATTTCTGCTATCTCTTTCTGTTTCCTCTCGGGACTGTCTTGCTGCGGGCCGTGCGCTTGAAACCCGTCTGGGTGGCGGTGTTTCTCGCCGTGTCTATTTCCTGGACGGTTTATTACCTCTCCTTTGTTCTCCCGGCGGGGTCCACCGTGGCATCGGGATGGCCGGCGGTCTTGCGCGGTTTCAATGGCTTTGCCGGTGGTTTCCTCCTCCACCGTCTTCTGGCCGCTGGTCATGGTGAAGGCTTGGTCAGGCTTTTGCAAAAACACGCTACCGCACTCTTTGGCCTCTTTGCAGGCATGGTGGTGGTCACGGGAATGACGCCGCTGCCGCAGTGGTTTTTGCTGCCCTTGTACCCCTTCATGCTGCTCGCTGTCTCCAGGGACGGGCAAAGCCTGGTTCATCGCCTGTTGCAGTCAAAGCCTCTGCATTGGGCGGGCCTGATCTCCTACTCCATCTACATGCTGTTCACCCTGGTAGCGAAGGTGGTGGGCACGCTGCTGCGCAAGTTTCAACCGGACTTCGGCTTCGTGACCCGCCACGTGCTGGGGCTGCTGATGATCCTCGCCCTCCTTCTGGTGGCTCATCTGTCCTACCGCTTCTTTGAGATGCCGGTGCGCGATGCCTTGCTGAGACTCGCTGGCCGCAAGCGCGAAAAGGGTGGGGAAGGGGAAATCACCAGCACCCCGGCAGCAGCGGCGGACTGATTGACGACCGCACTTTTTAGAGAAGCGTTCTTCTAAAAATGCTTTCCGCCCTTGCTCCTGCTAGGCTCTGAGTCAAACATAGGCCATGCCCGAGCGCATTGCCCTTTTTGGCGGCAGTTTCAATCCTCCCGGCCTGCATCACCGAGCCATCGCCCAGCGTCTGGCACGGGAGTTCGACCAAGTCCGCGTCATCCCCTGCGGACCGCGTCCCGACAAGCCTGTCACAGACTCCATCCCGGCCGTCTACCGTGCGGCCCTGGCTGACCTCACCTTTGGCGATCTTGACCGCGTGTCCGTGGATCTTTTTGATCTGGAGCAGGCGACGTTTACCCGGAACTGGGACCTGCAGACCCGTTATGAAACCGAGGGCGAAGCCTGGCATGTAGTGGGAGGAGATCTGGTGGCTGGTGGGGCCGTGGGCAAGTCTCTGATCCAGCGCACCTGGGGGCATGGCGAAGAGCTTTGGAAGACCGCCCGCTTTGCGGTGCTGACACGGCCTGGTTATGTGCTAAACCGCAGCGATCTGCCGCCCCAGTCCCAGGTCTTTGAACTGGAGGAACCCGGCTCCAGCACGCTCATTCGCGATCATCTCGTACATGGACAGCCGGTCAAAGGGTTGCTGGTGCCGCGTGCCCAGGCCTACATTGAAAGGTATGGTCTCTACAGGGCGCCCAACCCCGGCACCTGGGCTCGCCAGAGCCTGCAAGGCCAGACTTATGCCATCCAGTCGGATGCGCACAATGTGAAGGCCAAGGAGATGCGGGAAAAAATTGGCCCGGGCACAGATGACCAGCCGGATTTTATCACCGTCCTGGGCGGTGATGGCGCGATGCTGCGTTGCATCCGCGAACGCTGGCGCGAAAGGAAGCCTTTCTTCGGCATCAATGCCGGTCATCTTGGCTTCCTGATGAATGCGCCGGAGCAGGCGATGAACGGTACTTTCCCTCCGGCCGATGTCATTTTGCGTCAGCTTCCCATGCTTTACATCGAGGTGGAGACCCGGGACGGGCAGGTGCGA
>DASWXG010000861.1:0-5986 GCA_036405615.1 Prosthecobacter sp.
CAGGAACTGGTCCTTGGCGGCATTCGCCTTGCTCAGCTGCTCGCGGGAGCGGTTCAGCTCCTCGGTGCGGGCCTGCAGTTCTTCAACGAGTGCGGCACGCGCCTGGGCGGCCTCCTTGGCCGTGCGTTCCCGCAGTGCCTCCAGCTCCTTTGTTTTGAGCTCATGCAGGATGCGGTTGTTCTCCTCGGCGAAAAACTTGCGCCGTAGCAGCGCGCGGATGCGGCCCTTCAGGATGGAGAAGTCGTTCGACTTGCCCACGAAGTCATCCGCGCCCGCGTCCAGCGCCTTGGAGAGGTTCTCCGTGCTTTCCGCGCCGGTGAGGAGGATGGAGATGAGCGGAGCGTCGCTCTTGCTGCGCAGCTCATTGACCTGGCGGCACACCTCGAAGCCGTCCATCTTGGGCATGACGAGATCGATGATGACGCCGTCGAAGCCGCCCTCGCGCAGGCGCTTGAGCCCGTCCTCCGGATTGGTGCGGGTTTCCAGCTTGTAGCCCTCTCCCGTAAGCTCGTGGTTCAGCCGCTCCAGGAACACGGCACTGTCGTCGATGGCCAGCAGATGCACATCGCGAAACGAGTCCTCTGAGCCGCCCAGGATGCGGTCCTTGCGCTCCGACTTTTGCAGCAGGGTGCGCAGGCGCAGCAGCAGCACCTCGGACTTGGTGGATTTGGCCACGAAGTCATCCGCGCCGCTGTCCAGCCCCTGCACCTGCTGCCCTTCCTGGGAGGTGAGCATGACAATCGGCAGGCGGCGGGTGTCCACATTCATGCGGATGCGCCGGCACACCTCATCTCCCCGGATGCCAGGGAGGTGGTAGTCCAGCAAGATCAGATCCGGACGGCATTCCCTGAGAACGGAAAAGGCTTTTTCAGCACTGGCCACCCAGGTGACCTTCCACCCTTCGCCTTCCAGCAGGGCTGTGAGACTGATCGCCTGGGTGGTGGAATCCTCCACCAGCATCACATGGTAACGGCGTTCACTCATCAGCAGTGGCGGGACGGGGGTTGAACAGAACGTTGAGACGGGCGCCTATTTCTCCCAGCGGAAGGAGGGCGCTGGCCGCCCCCAGACGCGCTGCTGCGGCAGGCATGCCATAGACGATGGCCGTGGATTCATCTTCCGCGATGGTGTAGGCCCCGGCCACATGCATGTCCCGCAGGCCCAGCGCGCCATCTTCACCCATGCCGGTCAGGAGGACACCTGCCGCAGCCGGGCCCAGGCTGGCCAGGGAGCGGAACAATACGGTGCCGGAGGGCTTCTGCGCATTGACCGCAGGCGAGTTTACCAGGCGGACCTGGGCAGGCTCGGCATAGGTGAGGTGAAAGTGAGCCGGTGCCACATACACTGTACGCGGCTCCAAAGGCATCCCGTGTACGGCTTCCACCACATTTCTTCCCGGCAGAACATCGTTCAGCCAGGAGACAAAACCTCGTACAAATCCCGGGGTGATGTGCTGAACCAAAAGCACGGGTGCCTCGAAAGAAGGGGCCAGCGAAGCCAGCACCTGGACGATGGCACTCGGACCACCGGTGGAAGCCACCAGTCCCAGGACACGGGGTTTCATGTCCTTGGTGACCGGTGCATTGGGAATCGCAGCCGGTGTTGCGGCAATGGTACGGAACTCCTGCTGCGGCGCAAACGTGCGGTAGCGCTGCCGGATCACCCTGACCTCGCTCATGATGGCCAGCTTGGTGCACAGTTCTGAGGCCAGATTTTCGTAGTCGGAGTGTTTCAGACCGACGGGTTTTTGCACCACCGCCAGCGCACCGGCCCGCAGAGCGTTCATGGAGATGTTCAGTTCCTCATCCTCCACGTCTGACGACACCACCACGATGGGAGTCGGGTGCTCGTTCATGATGCGCTGGGTGGCTTCAAACCCGGTCATGCCGGGCAAACGGATGTCGAGGGAAATGATGTCCGGGCGGATCTCTTCCAGCACCTCCAGCGCCTCCTCTCCGCTGCGCAGGTTCGCCACCACTTCCAGCCTGGGATCGCGGTTGATGATGTGCTGGAGGAACTCGCTGACCGTGCGGGAGTCCTCGACGATCATCACTCTGACTTTTTTCATGAAGAGGGCGGGGAGGCGGGAAAGTGGGTTGGCTTAGGTTTCGCGGAAGGAAAACAGAGTGGATGCCAGGTTTGTCCTTTCAGACCAGCTGCCGGACGACGCCGAGCAGTTCCTGATGATCAAAGCGCTCTTTGACGATGTAGGCATCCGCGCCAAGTGCGAGGCCCCGTTCCTGATCCTCCTGGTTCCCCAGGGAGGTGACCAGAATAACCGGAATGGCGGCCATGGCGGGCTGGCTTTTCATGGTGGCAAGCAGCTGGAAACCGTCCACATGCGGCATCTGCACGTCACTGACGACCGCAGCCACCTCATCGCTGTGCAGAATGGCCAGGGCGGCGCGCCCGTCTTCTGCGGTGCGGACGTGGTATCCTGCCGTTTCCAGAATGCTTTTTTGCAGAGTGCGGGCGGTAAATGAGTCGTCCACCACCAGAACCGTGGCCTTCCGCGGCACCACTGCGGCTGACTGGCTCTCCTCTGGCAAAGGAGTGCTGCGGCAGCGGTCTGCAAGAGTCTGCGGGTTCAAAACCAGTACTACATGGCCGCTGTCTGTGACCACACCGCCAGAAAAATGCGGTGAGAGGGAGGCGGGATAAGGTAAAGGCCGGACCAAGGCGTGAATCTCGCCGAGAAATGCTTCGACATGAACGGCCAGAGGCCGCTTGCCCTGGAGGATGATGAGCTGGATGCCGCCCTCCTCATCCCGGCTGATGCGGGGAGGCTGGGCTGCGGCTTCGGCAGCCGTGGTGACCTGCACGGAGTTTCCCTCCCAAAAAATCATGCTGCGGCCATCCACCACAGACACCTCGTTCACACGCAAGGCTGCCTTGAGAGCCGACAATGGCAGGGCAAAAACTTGTCCTGAAGCACGCACCAGCAACAGCCGGTGGGCCGACACACTGACGGGCACGCGAATCTCAAGAATGCTGCCCAGCCCCGGTGTGGAGCCCATATGAACGGTTCCTTGCACTTGGGCTACGCGCTCCCGCACAACGGAAAGCCCCATGCCACGCCCTGAAATGCTGGTGATCTCACGGGCAGTGGACAGGCCGGAGTGAAAGATGAGATCCACCGCCGCCTCGGGAGAAAGCTGGCCTGCCTCCGCCGCAGTCACCAACCCGGCCTGCACAGCCTTCTGCTTGACCTGCTGCACATCCACCCCGCGGCCGTCGTCACTCAAAGTTAGGCGCAGAAAGCGACCGTCCACCTCCAGGTGGAGCCGTACGTCTCCCACCTCCGGTTTGCCAGACTTGCGGCGTTGCGCTGCCGGCTCGATGCCATGAGAAAGCGCGTTCCGCAGGGCATGCATCACCGGCTCTTTCAAGGCCTGCAACACCGCACGGTCCGCCTGGAACTCCGTTCCGGTCATGGTGAACTGCACCGCCTTGCCCACTTCAGCGGAAAGGTCCCGCATCATTTTGGGGAAACCTTCAAACACGCTGCTGATGGGGACCATGCAAATGCGGCCCACGTTTTCTTGCAACTGGCCGCTGAGGACTCGCAGGCCCCGGCTGCCACGCTGCTGCCGGTCCCGGATCTGCAAGAGGTGCTTGCCCGCTTCCCGGACATGGAAACGAAGATCCCCCGGCTCACAGCGATCCAGATGGATCAGCCTGCGAAGGTGTTCCAGCTTGCTGGAGAGGGATTCCAGCTCCCCCACCAAAGATTCCTGGCGGGTGGCCTCCGAGAGCAGAAGGCCGGAGCATTGAAGAAGATTGTCCAGGAGGGAGGAACGGATGCGCAGCCCTTCCCCATGACCGCTGGCCACAGGTGCCAGAGCAACCTCAGCCACAGCCTGCGCGGTGGGCGCCAGTTCGCGGGCCAGGCCTTCCGCCATGGCATCCTCGGCAGCATCGGCATCGGCTTCCAGGCGTTCCTTCACGTCCGGAGTCAGGCCTCTGGAGCCTTTGGTCAGGTCGGAGAGAGTGTTCTCCATCTGATGGGCGACCGCCTCGACTTCGCCGAGATCGCAGACGCGGGCGCTGCCCTTCATGCTGTGCGCCATGCGGAAGGCTTCGTCCAGCATGGCTGCGGAAACTGCAGGCCAGGCCGCGAGCATAGCGCGGATGACCTGCATCTGCTCCTTGAACTCAGTCTGAAAGGCGGCCAGCACCCGCTGATGGAGATCAGAGTCAGACATGAAAAACGGGCGGTGGCTGCGCTAGGAAGGAGGTGAAAAGAGGGATCAGATCTGATAGCGGCTGACTGCGGCGCGAAGCTGCAGACTGAGCTCGTTCAGGTTCGCCAGGGCCTTCTCCAGCTGGGAGGTACCAATGGCGGTTTGTTCCGTAGCCTGGCGGATGTCGCGCATGCCCTGGGTCACCTGGTCAAACCCGATCTGCTGCTGGCTGGTGGAGGCAATGATCTGCTGGAAAGCATGCACGCTTTCCACGGTGGTGCGGGTCATCTGGTGGATGGTCTGCTCGGTGATCTCCGCCTGCTGCTGGCCGGAGTCGGAACGTTTGACCGCCTCTTCCGTCATCATCACGGTTCCGTTAATGCCCCGCTGGATTTCCCCGAGGATGGTGCCCACCTGAACCGTGCTTTCCTTGGCACGCTGGGCCAGGTTGCGCATCTCCCCTGCAACCACAGCAAAGCGGCTCCCCTGCTCTCCGGCAGAAGCTGCTTCGATGCTGGCATTCAAGGCCAGGAGGTTGGACTGTTCGGCGATCTCGTTCACCGTGCTGACAATCTCGCCGATGGTCTGCGTGCGTTCGCTCAGCGCGACAATCTTGGTGGCCACATCTTCCACCTGCTGGCGAATGCCTTCCATAAGCCGGCTGGTGGTTCTCACCGCATTGAGCCCGGATTCCCCTGCCGCCGAAGTCGCCTCTGCGGTGGCGGCCACCTGTTTGGCCTTCTCGGAGATCTCATTTCCAGACTGGCTGATTTCCTGCATGGTGGCGGAGATTTCCTGGACGGTGGCAGCCTGTTCCTTGGTGCTGGAAGCCTGCTGCTGGGTGGAAGCCAGAATCTCTGCAGCAGCGGAGTTGATGTTGCCGGTCACGCTCAAAATTTGTCCGCTGAGTTCCTTCAGGTTGTCCAGCATGTTGTTGAAGGAGCTTCCCAGCCGGCCGATCTCATCGCTGCTGGCAACAGGCACTTTTTCGAGACGCAGGTTGCCGGTGGCAATGCTGTCCGCCGACTGCACCACCCGCTGAAGCGGCAGGCTGATGCTGCGGGCAATGAACCAGCTGAACAAAAAGCTGACCAGACCTGCGCCCACCGCCACGATGATCTCGGTACGGATCAGCTCATCCACCTGGGCTTCCATGTGCCGGGTATAACCTTTTGCCAGATCGATACCGAAATTCTGGATTTCCGCCTCTTTCGCCAGCAGGCTGTTCAAGAGTTCGGTATAGCCGGGCGAATCAGCCTGGGTCGCCAGGAGACGGTCCACCTCTTCCACAGATTCAGAGATCAGCTCCGTCTGCGCCACCAGGAGGCTGCGCAGATAGTCGGAAGGAGCGGGGGCCACCACCATGGTTTCCGGCTGGTTCATGCGCACCAAGATGGGGCCGCCGTACGTCAGCGCCTTTTGTCCGTCCAACCAGGCTTTGCGAATGTAGTCCAAACGCTCGCGGGTGGCCTTGCCCTGCATGACAAGCAGCGCAGTGGCAAAGTGCTGCTGTTGCAGCATCCGCTGCCGGCCGACCTTTTCCACCACTTCAATGTTGCCCTGCTGTTCCTTGGATGTCGAAACCGTGGAGTACAAAACAGTCGCCAGAATCAGCAGAAAAAACAGCGGTATGAAGAGAAGTTTGACGCCTACGCTGAGGTCGCCCCATGCATTTCGGGAGGTCTGGGTCATGAGCGGTTGGGAAAAGGCAAAGTATGGATTCGGAACTAGAGAGGCTTTTGCTCCTGTTTTTCGAGCGAGGCCAGCAAACCTGCAACATCCAGCAACACGCCGGGCGGCTG
>DASWXG010000862.1:0-7735 GCA_036405615.1 Prosthecobacter sp.
GGAGCTTGTTGATGTCATGCTCTCGCTGAATGGTTGCCGATTCCATTTTCATTGTAACCTTTCCAGCCTGCTCAAAAAGCAGCCTCAAGGAAGCTTCTATTTGCGGAACTAAAAGGTGCATCGCTACCGTCCAATTCCCCATGAACCCAGCATGTAACCCGTGCAGATAAATGCCCTCATGACCGGGTGGAACGAATGGAGAACCCTCGACTAAAAATATAAGATCATCAAACTTGGGCGCGTGGTCTCGGAGTATCTGAATTCGGGCTGGCTCGAAGTAAAGCGATACAACGAGGGGCCAATTAAGTTCACGTGCAAGCTTAGCCATTTCCGCTCTTAACGCTTCATTTTGTGCATCTGGGCCGGAAGCAGGGGAAGCAACATGGTCTTGGACAAGTCCAGTTGAACTCAGAGCTTGGAGGCCCATAAATGCGCGGAAGGGGTTTCCCCTGCCCATCTCGACCACATCCTTCTCAAGCTGGACTACGTCGGTGGGTCCAACCATTCGCGCAAGCATCCATGCCGCCTCTTCCAGTGAGAGACCCGAAACAGTTTTAGCCGAGTCTTGACGTTGCTGCTCTTCTTGCTCTCGAAATCCGGGAATTCTTTCGGATGGATCAAAGTTGAAGGTTTGAAATTCTTTCATTGAATCCTTCTGTAGTTGGCGAAATCGCAAGCCGACTTGCTCAATCACTTCCGGGGCGGCTTTGGCAGCCTGGAGTGCAATGTAGGCCTGTCCCATGCAGGTAGCCTGATAACCAACCCCCATCTGCGCGGTCTCCGCACATTCCGCCTTCTTCAATAGGCACTTAGCCGCACGCATTCGGGCTTCCATTCCAGACGTCGAACCCGGAATTTTCTCGGCTATCCTGAAAACCAACATCCAGTGTTCTTTCGCTAATTCCCATTCTTCGCTAGCTTCAAACTCGTTAGCTCTCTTCTCGACCCGTTCCACATACCGCTCGTACGGGCCGAACCCAAGCTCCAGGCAGAGCTGCACCAGATGCCCCTCAATGCGGCTTGCTGGAACCTTCTCAAGCCGTACGAAGTATCTTTCCAAACTCTGCTGAAGTTGCTGCAACGAAGGCCCTTTGATCGTCTTAGCTAACCGCGCAGCTCGAGCAAACCTTTCAAAGCCTTGCCATTCATCATCAGCGCAACTTTCTGTTAGCTCTAGATAGGCCGCGACTGCCTCCCTGGCACCGACATAGTCCTTGCTGCACTCCCATAACACGTGCCCCACCCTGGCTCTCATTTCAGGGTTTTCGATTAAAGGCAGGATGTCTTTCAGAGTTTCTAGATCCTGTCCCGTCAAATCTTCTGGAGACAATGCTTGCGTTCCCGGCCCAAGGATGTTTCTCCAAAAAGGACCGAAAAACTTTCCTTTTATAGTTCCACCCTCTAGGAATGAAGCTACCCCTTCAAGAAGGGAATACACCCGAAAGCCGATTTCGTCTCCCTGTGACTTCTTATCAGCCGCCTTGAAATGCAAAGGCTGCCAGAATTTACGACAGTCGTTACAACCCATGGACCGGATATCTGCATTCCAGTCATAGGCCTGCATGTTCTCAACCGTCAGTTGAAATCCATCGGGCAATCGGCTTACGGGAATATTACTCATTTCATATTAATATATCACTAAGATATTCTACGCAATATTTCTTCATCGCTGATCGGGTTCTGGATGTCCAGCACCCGCCCATAGGTAGTCTCAGCCATGGCCGTTGTCTTGTGCCCTAGCAGGGCCGCGGCCTTGGTGGAATCTCCGCTCGTCATGCGCTCAGCCGCCCCGGAATGTCTCAGCAGGTAGTTGGTCTGGCTGCTCCAGCGCAGGTCCTTGATGTCTTTCCCCGTAGCCTGCTCAAAGATGCAGCGCAGCGAGTTGTAGCGGGCCTTAGCATCCTTTGGCCCCCTCTCCTTGTAGGTCATCAAAACCTTGGCCGGGGTGGCATACTTCTCAGGCTCCCGCATCTCCTGCAGTTCTTTGAGCTTGCCCTTTTGCAGCAGCACCGTCCGGGTCGTGAGTTCTTCCTTGGCCCACCTTTCCACGGCCTTGATGCAGGCACAGTTCGGACGCTCCTTGGACGGGTTGCCTGGGCTGGCTTTGCAATCCTCGCAGAGAGGCAGATGACGGCGCATGCCCCTGTCGGAGGACATTCCCGGCATGTAGAGAACCACCAACCAGGACGGTTCAAATTCGGGGATTGCCGGAGATTTCCAGCGGGCTTTGGATTTGGGCTGACGGAAGTAACTGAACGATCCAGCGAACGGTTTGCTCATGGTAGGATATGTATATCCCGCCCGGTTTTGCTATACGTTTTGCTATACGAACGCCGAATAGAAAACGCCAGAATATGCCAGAACGGGAATTGCGGTTAAGGTTTGAGCAGGACCGCCTCTGGCTCTGTGTTTTGACCGTTCTACAAGGCATAGACACGCAAAAGCCCCGCTTTCGCGAGGCTTCTTGAGTGGCTACCCCTCATGGATTCGAACCATGAACGACAGAGTCAGAATCTGTAATGTTACCGTTACACTAAGGGGTAGTTTGGATCGGGCGGTCATTCTGGCACGAATCTTCGGGAGCGCAAGCGGAGGTTGGCATCAAATGTGCCAAAACTTTGCCCCATTAGGCCTTGCTCCGGCGAAAGCGTCCCAAAAGCTGGCCAGCGATGCGTGCTCGCTCCTCTCGTGTGAGAACCATCCAGGGAAAGCTGCAGACAAAAACTGCGCCAAACCCGCTGCCCAGCAGCAGCAACCGCAGGTAGTCCGCCTCCAGATACCGGTGCGTCAAGGCCATGTAAACGGCCGGGAACAGCATGGCCTTGAGCGCCGGGAAAAACAGGCAGCGCCCCAGATAGCTGCTGAGGGGGATGCCCGCCCCTGCCCGCAGCAGGGAAGGAATGACCAACAAGCGCTCCACCATCATCACCGCTGCAACCGCGCCGATCAACCCCTGCAAACCCCAGTGAATGCCGGCAAAGATGCCCAGGCCCAGAGTCACGGCGCCTCCGCCGACCACCATGGCCACCATCCACTCCGCTTTGCCCAAGGCATACAGAAGATTGTGCGCGGGATAGTGGCTGAAACGAAGGGCATACGGCAGGCTCAGGATCAGCATCACCTGGTAGGCTTCCTCCATGCCAGGTCCCAGCCAGCGCTGCAAAAAGAAAGGCGCTGCCCAGGTCGCCCCCAGCATCGCACAAAAGCTGAAACCGGAGGTGATGCAGGACACCCTTTCGAAACTGCGCACGAGTTGCCCCTTGTCAGAACTGCCATGCAGTTGGCTGAATGCGGCGAGCAACTGTCCGCCAAAGAGCGCGTTCACCAGATCTTCCAGCAGCGTGATCAAACGCAGGCCGATGGAATATACCGACACCTGCTCCAGCCCGTGCAGCCGGTTGATGATAAAAGGGTTGATCCCCAACCGCAGATTTTCTCCGACAATGGTCAGTACGATGGCACGTGCATTGACGAAGAGTTCTCGCCTCACCTTGGTTGCCTCCTCAGGCAGCACGGCTTCCTCCGGCGGCTTCGGCAGCTTTCGCGAGAAGATCTGCTGCAGGCAAAATTCCAGGCAATCTCCCACCGCATAGCACAAGGCCACGCCGGGCACCCCATACCCTTTCAGCACGGCCACGTACATCGCCGGAGTTTGCACGCAGGTGCGCGCCAAAGAAGCCCAGGCAATAAGATCATAGCGAACGTGCGCCCGCAGCAGCACCATCGAAAGACGCAGCGCCAGACGAAAGCTGGTGGTGAGACCGCACACTCCCACCGCCCACTGAAGATTCCTCGCCGTTTCACCGCTCCAGCCTGCATACGGGATGACGAACACTGCCAGAACGGAGAGCACCGCCACCACCACCCCGGCCCGCCGGTAAAATACAGTGGTGGTCGCCAGGACCGCCGTTTCCTTCTGGCGGTCCTTTGCACCCAAGACCATGGCCAGGAAACGGGTGACGGAAAAACTCATCCCCATGTCCGCCAGCAACAGGTAGCCCACAAAGGACATGCCCAGCAGCCAGGTTCCATAACCGTCAGTGCCCAGAGACTTCAGCAGTACCGGGGTCAGCACAAAGACCGCCGCTGTCTTGATGACCAAGTCCATCAGGTTCAGGCCGGCCCCGCGCAGAAGATGTCTGGCAAAACTCATCTCGGAGGAAGAAGAGAACGGCAGGCCCGGCAGATGGCGGGCAGATTCCAGATGTCAAAAAAGGTCATTCGGCAGCGGCGCGAATAACAGCAGAGCGGGGAGTCACGCAACCCCGCACTCATGCAAAACGCGCATTTGCAGGTGTTGCAGGCAGCAGCCCCGCAACCTTTCACTCCTCACTTCGCCTTGAGCCGATTCCTCAGCATCCCCGGCGAGTTCCATTTGATGACATGATAGGTCGCTGGCGTGTCTCCCGCATTGCGGATGCTGTGCATCTGGTTGGCCGCCTGGAAAATCACCGAACCTGGACCCACTGTTTTTAACTCCCCATTCACCAGCGACTCCACCGTTCCCTCCTTCACAATGATCAGCTCCTCATCCGAATGCTGGTGCGGTGGATGCGCCGTCTCCCCCGGATTCAGGGTCGTGATGTGGCATTCGAGTTCGTCGAGTGTGGCTGTCGGTGCTTGCAGAACCTTTCGCGTTTCACCACGCACCGTCTTTTTGACCGGCAATCTGCTCCAGTCAAAAATGGATGACCCCATGACGGAAGGAGGGCCCGGAGGCAGGTCAGACAGCTCCGTTTTTTGCTGCCCGAGTACGGTCAAGAGGCCGGCAGCAGCGAAAGCAGGAACAAACACAAACATCCATCGGCGGGGTGTTTTCATGGCGGAAATTCAAAGCTTACTAAGACAGGCAGGAGAAGTGGCGAAAGGTCAGATCTCAAGACGCTGGCGTCATGAGTTTCTTAACAATGAAGTCCCAAATGTCCGCATAGCCCGCCGTGTCATGTCCGGGATACTTTACCAGGCAGACGGCACCTGCCTGCGCGGCTTTCTGCTGGAATCCCAGAGCCCAGGCCGGTGAGTGCACTTTGTAGTCGTCAAGTCCCACGCCCTCCGGCTGGATAAGCCCCCAGTTGTTTTCAAAGTAGGTGGGAGCCGCCCCCGCATGCAGTAAGGCATCCGGAGACCAGCGGCGGATCACCGGCAGCAGTTCATCGCGCCGCCGCAGAGATTCCTCAAAGCTGCAGCCCAAGGCGGGCGCGCCCCATTTGACTCCCGGCACCCACGCCTGCATTTGCACGGGATCAATGCTCGGCTGGCTGCGGTAAGCCGCCACACAGGTCACCCCGGACGACATCCTTTCCACCGGATCCGTAGAATCAGGCCGGGCTTGCTCTGGAGCACACCCCGCAAACAAAGCCGGCAAACTTCCCTGGGATCCTCCCCCTACGGCGATTCGCGCCGTGTCGAGATTCCACTTGGATGCATTCAGCCGGAGAAACTGCACGGCCCGGATGGCATCCTTCATCACATAAGATACCGGTTCCTTCTCTCCGGCATCCACGCCATCCGTCAGTGTCCGCGTGCCCACCGCCACCACAGCAATGCCTTGAGCCCAAAAACGCCGCACATCCGGCGCATGCCGGGCGGGTTTCCAGATGCCGCCATACCACACCAGCACCGGAAACGGACCTTTTTGATCGGGCGGCAGATAAACATCCAGCCGCTGATTGAGCGCAGATCCGTACGCAATGTCCGCCACGCTAGGCCCCGGCTTTTCCGCAGCGGTCACAGTCAAAACAGCAACGGCCAACAGAACGAGCAAAGCACCGGGCATCCAACGACGAAAAAGAGGGAAACGTGGCATGATGAACAAGCCATCTTCAACACCTCCAGCACCACAATCCTTGCGCTCCATCCCATGGTGGATTCCGCTAGGGACATCTGCGGTCTGGCGGCAAGAACAACAGTTGGTCCATCCAAACTAACCAGGCGCATAACAGCGAAAAATTTGATCTGGCAGTCTCCCCGCGCTTCCGGCCTGATGCTGAGAGGCTTTCTGCGTTGGCTACCCCGTAAGGATTCGAACCTTAAATAAGATTACGCATCATCCACGCTTGTTTCAATTTGCACAAACATGTTCATTTACAAGGATTTGAATGCATACACAAACAACTGCGAATTGACGGAAACAGACCCGCATGTTATCAGTTTCGTTATCAGCTATGGCCTCTGTTTTCCGCCGCGTAGGCACCAAATACTTCCACGCAGACTTCACCGATGCGAATGGGGTCAGACATCATCGTTCCACAAAGACGACCAATCGCAAAGAGGCAGAAAAGATCGCCTACCAGTATGAAGAAGCTGCCAGGAAGAAGCGCACGATGGCGCAGTTCAAACAAGTCATCAGCGACTTCCATGAACAGATCAGCGGCGAGAAGGTCAAAACGGTCAGCCTCAGTGGGTTCATTGAGGCTTGGCTCAAGGAAAAGGAACCTGAAACTAAGCCTGCGACCATGGAGAGTTACCGGTTCGCAGTGAAGCGTTTTGCGGATTTTGTCAGCACCAGGGATAATGGAGACATCTACAATGTTGGACGTGGATTGATCGTCCAATATCGCGGTGAACTGCTTGAGACCGTGACCCCCTCCACCACAAACCAGCACCTCAAGTGCATCAAAATGCTTTTCCGAGCGGCCAAGCGAAGCGGCATGATTGCCGAAGATCCGGCCGAAAGCGTGGACTTTGTGAGGAAGGGAGACGAAAGCGTCGAGCGCAAACCGCTGAAAGTGGAAGACATCAAGAAAGTTCTGGCACTGGCGGATGACGAATGGAAATCCATAATCCTGGTGGGACTCTACACAGGACAGCGACTTTCAGATGTTGCCAAACTGGATTGGTCCTCAGTGAATTTGGAGACGGAGACCATCTCTCTCGTAGCCACAAAAACTGGACGGCATATGACTTTGCCTGTTGCGGCTCCACTCAAAGCCAACTTTTTGAAGACTCCCAAGGAAAAGCGGCATGGTCCGGTTCATCCCAAAGCTGCCACTCCTTTCAAAAAAGGAGGCAAAAGCAACAATCTCAGCAAACATTTCGGACGGCTCCTGGAAGCCGCTGGCATTCGTGAAAAGGCCAGTCCCGCCAAAAAAAAACCCGGCGGGAGCGCCAAACGTAAAATCAATGAACTGACTTTCCACAGCTTTCGTCATACCGCCATGTCCTTGCTCAAAGAGGCAGGTGTCGACCAAGCCACCGCAATGGAGATCATCGGCCACGAAAGCGCCCAAATGAGCGCTCATTACACTCACGTCAGCGAGGAATCGCTGAAGAAGGCTGCAGCGAAACTTCCGGATATTGTGAGCATTTGAATTGCCAGGTTTGATCAATCACTCGGACACCAATGGCCTTTCTCACAGCCCCTGAATTCCATTGCCGAACTGCTCCAAGATCCCGACGAGATCACTTAACGGAATACCCAGTCCGTGGGCTAGGCGGGCCAGCATTTGCAGGGACAGCTTAGTTCTTCCGGTTTCAAGATTATGGATCACCTGTCCGGTGACCCCCGCAACTTTTCCCATTTCATGGATGTCCCACCCTCGTTGCTGTCTTAACGTTGGCAAAAGCCTTCGCATAGCGGTGTCTATCCGCTCAGCGTATCTGTCCGGCGAGGTCAACGTTGGCTCTGGCTGATCAGAGTTCATCAGGGATGCTTGCTAGCAGGATAACCAGATGCATTTCCAGCAATCACGTAGGGCGAGGAATGCTCCGGATGATTGGCAACCAGAACGAAGGG
>DASWXG010000863.1:0-2956 GCA_036405615.1 Prosthecobacter sp.
TGCCCTGGAGTTCTCATACAATTCCGGGAATGGCAATGGCCCTCTCGGCATGGGGTGGAAGCTTGATGTACCATTCCTCCAGCGCCAGACAGACAAAGGGCTTCCGCGTTACCTTACCACTGACACCATCATTGATTCAGCGGGGGAAGAACTCGTCAAGCTCGCTGACGGCTCTTTCCGCTCTGAGAATGAAGGTAAATCGGTGCGCTACGAGAAGCAGGGTGATGATTCATGGCTGGCCCGCCTGCCCAATGGCTCGGTGATGGTCATGGGAGGCACGAATGATTCAAGGCTCTACGGTTCGGCAGGCACTTTTTCCTGGCACGTCTCCAGCATAACCGACACCAACGGCAATCGATCCACCTTCTCCTACATCAAGGACAACGGCCAGATCTTCCTGTCCGAGGTTGCTGTTGGTGAACATGTTTCACTGCCGTCAGAAACGTTCACAGCCAGCTTCCTGTATGAAAGCGGTCGTCCTGACGTGATCGTCGACTACCGTCCCGGCTTTGCCCGTGAGACTCGGCTTCGCTTGTCTGGCGTTGTCATCTCGCACGGAACCCGGCGCTTGGCGCAATACAAGATCGCTTACCATTTGGCGGATGTCGTGAGCCTTCTCAAGAGCATCACCCTCTTTGGCGATGACCGAAGCAGCCTCGGCAACGATGCGCTGGTCAACCGTGATTTCCTCCCGCCCCATTTTTTCGACTACCAAGCGGCGGCCTTTGCGCAGGATTGGCAGATGTTTTCAATGACCAACGTTCCTGCCTATGGTTTTGCGGCAAACCAGATGGAGCTGGCGGACGCCAATGGCGATGCCCTTCCAGACCTCGCTGTTTATGAGCAAAGCAGTGGCAAATACCAGACCGCTCTGAGCAATGGACATGGCCGCCCCTTCGGCAGTTTGGTGACCGTCGAGAATTCCCCTGTTGGCGAAGCCTTGAATTCATCCGGCACCCAGTTCGCTGACCTCCGGGGTGATGGAAAGACACGGCTGCTCGTGCAAGACGGCACTACTTTCAACTTCCGCTCGTTTGAGACCCCGGCGAGATTCACCGCTGCCACCACCTTCAACATTCCCACCGCTTTCTTCTACGGGAACCAGGAAGTCAGGTTCATCGACATCAACAACGACAAGGCGATGGATCTGATGATGATTTCATCTGACGGGCGCTTTGACTTTCTCATCAATGGCCAGTCATCCGGCCAGGCGAACTACGTTCTTCCCAATCCACCTGCCCCTCCCTCCAATTTTATACGATTTGCCTCTGGCTGGCAGACTGCCGATCTGAATGGCGATCGCCTTGCCGACCTCTTTTTGCCGGCCACCCAGGAGCAAGGTGGCTGCGCCTTTCACTACGCGCAGGGTTGGGGAAAATTCGCCGCCAGGAGATTTATGGCGAACAGCCCGCTCGCCTCCGACATTAGCGCACGAGGCATCGCAGGGCTGACTCCCGTGGATGTGAACCAAGATGGCTGGCTGGACTGTGTGTATGTGGCCTCCGGCGTTGTCAAAATTTGGATCAATCAGAGTGGAAACTCATTCGCCGCTCCGGTTGTTATTTCAAACGCCCAGATTCCCGCTTATCAGGAGGGCATCACCGGGGTGCGCTTTGCCGATGTCAATGGCAACGGGTCCACCGACATTGTTTGGAATCGCACCGACCTTGGCGCTGCGGACCGTTTCAGATATCTGGAGCTTTCACCCGGCACCAAGCCGCACTTGCTCACCAAAGCCACGAACGAACTCGGCGGCAGCATCACGGTGGAATACATATCCAGTGTCGATTACATGGTGGAGGCGGCGGGCACGGCGGAACAATGGACTTCCGTTTCCCCGATCAGCATTCCGGTGGTGAGAGCACTCGTCGAAAACGATGGTCGCGGCAATGACTACCGCAGCGAGATCACTTATCGCAACCCTTACTATGACGGTGTGGAGAAAGAATTTCGCGGCTTTGAGTTCGCGAGCCGGAAGGAAATTGGTGATGCCGCTCAAGGTGCGCCCAGCCAACTCACACTCATGCAGTTTCACACTGGGGCGGATGTGGAAGCACTAAAGGGCAAACCCCGCTTTTTGGAAATCCGCGATTTTGCCACCGGCTCGGTTTTTTCCACCGTGAGCAGCCATTGGCAGCCCCGCCAGCTTGCGCTGGCGCTCGATTCCACCGAAGCCCGGCGCATCACCCTCGCCTATCAGGACTCCGAAGAAACCTTCATTTACGAAGGCGGACCGGCCGCTCAGGCCGTCATCCTCCAACGTGAGTTCAATGTGGACGACTTTGGCAACAACATCCGCACAGCCGATTATGGCCGCGTGGAGGGAGCTAACCGGTCGGCCTGGGACGACGAGCGGGTCACCATCACCGCCTACAGCGCTGGCTATCCCAGCGGCCTCAGTGCCTGGCTGCTGGACGCGCCCATCCAGACAGAGGTGCAGGACGAAAGCGGCGCTGTCATTGCCCGCAGCCAAAACTTCTACGATGACCCCGCATTCGCCGGGACGAATCTCGGCTCCGTCACCAAGGGCAACCTCACCATGGAGCGCCGCTGGCACGATATTGCAGGCAATCGCCACCTCTCAGCCAGCCGCAGCATCTTCGACGGCTATGGCAATGTCCAGGGCATCTACGATCCCCTGGGCACCCCTGGAAACCACTCTCCCGGCCACTACCGCAGCTTCGTTTACG
Source organism: Prosthecobacter sp. (assembly GCA_036405615.1). Lineage (GTDB taxonomy): Bacteria > Verrucomicrobiota > Verrucomicrobiia > Verrucomicrobiales > Verrucomicrobiaceae > Prosthecobacter. The sequence continues at coordinate 2,691 of DASWXG010000863.1, forward strand.
ACACGAAGATCCACACCTACCCCGAAACCGAGATCGTCCACACGGGCAACGTTGTGCAGGCAACACTCACAGCCACCGCCACCTATGATGTCGGCCTTGGTGTTTTGAAGACCTTCACGGATTTCAACTCCCACACGACTGAGCTTCTTTACGACACCTTTGGCCGCCTCACCGACATGATCCGGCCAGGGGATACGTTGGCCGCTCCTACCGCCTCCTACATCTACCAGCTTTCTCAGTCCCATCCGAGTGGCATCCTGAACTAC
>DASWXG010000864.1:0-6274 GCA_036405615.1 Prosthecobacter sp.
GCCCCTGGGGCAGGTTTGACCCATGGTGCAGGCGGGCCATCTGGCTGCTGCATGGCCTCATGGCGGTTTTGCTGAAGCACTGCCTCTGCCTCCGCCGCCTTCAGCATCTCTTCACGAATGCTGACCGGGACCACGGTCTCGCTGAGCGCAGGCAGCAGCGGATTCGGGCCTTCCGTCCAGGGACCCAGGGTGGGAACATCATTGGCCAGCATGGCATCCGGGTTGGTGATGCGATGCAGGCCGATCACCCGGAGACGGGTGCCCAAAAAGTAAAACACGGTATCATCAGCCAGACCTTCGATGATGGTGTTGCCACGCTGGAGGATGGGTTTGCCCCGCAGCACGGCCTCGTCCCCATTGATGTAAGCTTCCTGGCAGAGGATTTTGGCGGAATCACCCGCCCCGGTTTCCAGATAGACCTTGCCCTTGGCGCGAACCTTCCTCGGCTTGCCCGCCTTGTCCGTCTTTAAGACCTCAATGCCTTCGGCGGCCACACGGCCATTGTCAGGAAGATCCACACCGTTTCCGGAGAGGGATTTTGCCTCGTCGAAGTTCATGCTCAACAGGAAAGCCAGGTCCACCGGTGAGGTGTCCGTTCCCGGTGCAGCATCTCCCGCCGGCGGCTTGCTGTCCCCGGGTTTGGCTTCCCCAGCCTTGGTCTCGGCGGTCTTCAGCTTGTCCAGAACAGGCACTTTAAATCCCTCGCAGGCCGGCAAAACAAATCCAAGCGCTGGCAGGGTCCAGAGCAGGGCGGTTCGGCAGGATGCAGGAGGCATGGGAAGAAGGGTTATAAAACAGACGGTTGAAGGCTGCCCGTCAAATGATACGCCTGAAGAAATGGCATGGCGACAGCGCAGCCATCATGCTCCCCCTTATCAACGCATGATCCGCACCATCATTTCTTTTCTGGTCATCTTTGTCTGGCTGTCTGGCGCAGCGGCTCAGACGGCGGTGCCGCTGCCCGCCCGCGAACTGCGGGGGGCATGGATCGCCACGGTCCATAACATCAACTGGCCCAGCGAGCCCGGGCTGCCCGCCACCCGGCAAAAAGAGCAGTTGCAGCGGCTGATCCAGAGCGCCCATGACACCGGGCTGAACTGCCTCATCTTCCAGGTACGACCCGCCGGTGACGCCCTGTATGAATCCAATCTCGAGCCTTGGTCTCCCTACCTCAGCGGCCTGATGAGCCTGCCCCCTTCCCCGCGCTGGGATCCTCTGGCCTTCGCCATCGAAGAGGCCCACCGGCATGGCATGGAACTGCATGCCTGGTTCAACCCCTTCCGCGCCCTGGCCGGAGACAAACACCAGCCCAGCGCGGACCACATCCGCCGGAAGCATCCAGACTGGACGGTGAAATATGGCCGCGACTGGTGGATGAACCCAGGCATCCCGGAAGTGCGGCAAAAGGCCGTGGAGGTGATGCTGGACGTCGTGCGCCGCTACGATGTGGACGGCATCCACATGGACGACTATTTTTATCCTTATCCGGTGGACGGGGCCGATGGTAAACCGGTGTCATTTGATGATGCGGCCACTTTCGCCAAGTACCAGCCTCTCGGCGGGACGCCGCTGACGCTCACAGAATGGCGCCGGAAGAATGTGGACGAGGTGGTGCAAAACACTTACACGGGCATCAAGGCGCTCAAGCGTACCGTCAAGTTTGGCATCAGCCCCTTTGGCCTGTGGCGGCCCAACTACCCGCCCGGAACCGGCGGAGGCCTGGACCCCTATGAGCACCTGGGAGCAGACAGTCGCAAATGGCTGCAGCAGGGCTGGGTGGACTACCTCACACCTCAGCTCTACTGGACGCTGGACCGTCCCAAGTTGGGATTCGCCACTTTCTACGACTGGTGGCTCGGAGAAAACACCCAGGGCCGCCACATCTGGCCGGGCATGAACACCAGCAAGATCGGCGACGACCGCAACGCGGGGGAAATCCTCAAACAGATGAGTGTTTTACGGGAACGCGGCCAACGCATGCCTCCCGGTCACTTTCACTGGAACTTCGGCGCGCTGGACAAGAACCTGGGAAAAATCGGCACCTATGTGAAGCAACGGGCCTACAACATCGTGGCCCTGCCCCCTGCCAGCCCCTGGCTCAGCAACGTCACCTTGCCCTCCCCTGCCATGGAAAAACTGGAGGGAGGCAAACGCCTGCGCTGGGCCTTTGCCGACCCTCGCTGGGAAAGCTACAGCCGCTGGTGGGTGGTTCAGGGATTGATCGAAGGCAAATGGCGCACCTTGCAGGTCCTGTTCAAAGATCAGCGTGAACTGGACTGGCCGCCCCAAGCCAGCGCTGTGGCGGTGCGTGCTGCCGGCAAGGCATGGGAAGTCGGGCCGCCCGGGATGATTGCCAGATAAGCCCGCGTCCGGTCGCGGGGCCAGCACCGATACTGCGGTGTGTTCGTCTTCTTTTCCAATCGCCTGGGTTGCCTTGGTTCCCTGCTCCTCTCGGCTGCTGGCACCGTGCTGCTTCTTTTGATTCTGCGCGGATGCCAGCCGTAAAACAGGCTTCCATCACAGGCCGGGAGGTTCCTCGAACGGGATGTCCACGACACAGGGGCTGTGATCGGAAAGCTTTACCTTCAGCCCGTCAAGCATACCTGAAAGGGTCTCGCCGTAGTGCGGGGAGAGACGGTAGCCATCTTTGCCCTCAGCATGGGCCACAGGTGCCGGTTTGACAAACATCCAATCCAGCCGTGAACGGCCGAGAGGGCCAATCGGCCGTTGGACACTGAAAGTCGGTGTCTGCCCTTTGAGGGCTTTTTCGTTGGAGTTGGCCAGCTTCGCCGAAGAACGGTTGATGGAGCGGTCACGGTCACCCCGGAAGTCAAACTTGCCACCATCGGCAAAACGGAACTTCTCCACTTTGGAAAACAGCCCGCGAGTCTTGTTCGGGAACAGAACGGGAATGTGGAAGGCGAGAGGGCTGTGAAGATTCTTCGCGGAATTCAGCAGGATTCTTCCCGAGTTCACCGCCACAGGGGCCGCGAGCAAAAGGTTGGTGCCCACACTCAACCAAGTCTGCGGGCTGGTGGTGGTACGGGAAAACACCCGGGTGATGGAGGTCGGGCTCAGATCTTCCAGAGCCGAGTTATGGTCTCCCGCCATGACGACGGTGTGAGGAATGTCCCGGATGTAGGAAAGAATCTCCTCCATCTGCGCTTCACGGTCGCGGGGACGGGCCTTGATCTCCAGGTGATTGTTGATGACAGACAAGGTGTCTCCAGGCAGGCCCGGAACGGCAAGGTCCACGCGGAAATAGCCGCGCCCGCCCACCTTCATTTCACGCATGATCTGGTTTTCAAAAACAATCTCCGTAGCCAGCCTGCGGACGCCTTCCGCCAGATCCGCCTGAGCTTTCTCCCCCTCATACCAGTCATAGGGTTGTGACTTGAGCTGGAAACACTGAGCGTTCCGGATGGGGTATCTGGACAGCACCGCCACACCAAACACGCCCTTGTAACGGGCCTCGTCAGGCTGGTGCCGCACCTGCCCGCCGCGACCGTCCGGCACGGTTTCAAGGCCAAGCAGCACGGGATCGATCTCCAGTTGCTGCGGCGCATAGGCGTAGTTCATGCCCAGAGTCTTTGCCAAGTCACGCGCTGCATCGCGATAGCCGGAACGGCTGATGCCAATGTCCATCTCCTGGAGCAGGATGACATCGGCTGATATAAGCCGTTCGCGTTCACGCATCATCTCCTTGTAAGCAGGGCTGTCAGGCACCATGGCCTTGCGGGTGAGGAGGGCTTCGAAAGCCTCTTTGGAACGGAGAACCTCCGCCACCTCCTGGACACGGATGGACTTCTCAATGTTCCACGTGGCCACGCGAAGGAAATCTCCCATAGCGCCGTTTTGAAGACGCTCCGGACGCTTGCCCTGGTAGTAGGCTTCGTTGGATACGATGGGTTTGCTAAACAGACGTTCCAGTTTGGCCTGAAGACTGCCCGAAGGCTTGGGATCATTCAGCAATTGCTTCAACTCCGCAAAGCTCAGAAACTCCGTGTCCTGCCGACGGGGGAAAGACTCACCGCCAAACTTCCGCACCGGAGCGGAGCGCGAGTCCACAACGGTTTTGGGCAGGTTCTTCTTGGGCAAGGCTCCGCAGGAAGCCAGCAAGCTGGCTGCGGTAATGAAAGATAAAAACTGAGGGAAACGGGAGGCCATGTCTATTGCTGAAATCAAAATTCGCCACCGAGGGCGAGGTGCAAATCTGCGCGGTTGCGCACACGCTGTGCCTGTACACTGATGAGGGCGCTGCGCGCATCAAAGGCCCGCTGGCTGGCATCCAGCAGAGTCAGCACATCCGTGAGGCCTTTCTCATACTGGCCCAGCGCGAGCTGTTCCGAACGCTCTGCTTCTGTGGCAGCTCGCGACAGCGCTGAAGCCTGTTCCTGCAAATAACGGTCTGCCGCCAATGCCGTCTCCACTTCCTGGAAGGCCGTCAGAGCGCTGCTTTTGTAGGTCGCCAGCAATTCTTCATAACGTCCGCGGGCAAGCTTCACCCCGGCTACCAGACGCCCGCCCTGGAATACCGTCTGCACACCGTTGGCGGCGATGGACCAGATGGCCGAATCAGGTGCCAGCAGATTGTCCATGTCTTGGGAAGTGCGCCCGGTGTCGCCGGTCAGCCGGATGCTGGGCAAAAAGGCTTTCTTGGCAGCGCTTTCAGTCCGCAGCGAGGCTTCCAGCCTCCGTTCCGCCGCGCGCAGATCCGGCCTGCGCAGAAGCAATTCGGAAGGCAAACCGGCCGGGACGCTTCTGCGGACGGACGGAAGGCTGGCGATGCCAGGTTCCTTGCCAGCCGGATAGCCGCCCATCAGCACCTCCATCGCGCGCTGCGTCTGGTCCGCTGTGGCGCGGCGCTGCTGCAAAACAGATTCGGTCCTCGCCAGATCGGCCCGTGCTAGACTGACATCCAGGGCCGCGCGGTCCGGCTCCAGGCCGCGGTCCATCTGTTTTTCCAGCACCCCGAGCTGAATCCGGCGTGTACGAACATTTTGTTCGGCAAGGGCGGCCAGCGCCCTCGCCTCGGCAAGCGTGGTCGCCGTGCGCACGGTGTTGGCGGCAAGCGACAGACGTGCGGCGTGAAAGTCTTCCTCGGCAGCCAGGCGGCCGGCCCGGGCGGCTTTGCGTTCGTCCGCCACACGCCCCCAGAAATCCACTTCCCAGGAAACATTGAGCGGCATGAAGCGGAAGCGGTTGGCGATGGGGGTCAGGCCCGAAAAGCGCTGGTCGCCGGGGCTTTGATTGCGGCTGGCTGAATAGCTGGTGCTGATGGCCGGAAACATGGCGGCCCCCGCCTGCACGGTCTGGGCACGGGCCTGCTCCACGCGTGCGGCAGCGGCCGTCAGATCCGGGTTGGCCGAAATGGCACGTTCCACCAGTGCCTTCAGCGAAGGGCTGTTGAAATCCGCCAGCCAGCCCGTGGAGGCTTGCTCCGGCAGACGCGGCAGGGCGGCCCAGTTTTCAGGAGCCATGGCATGCACCTCTTCCACATCCCGCTTCAGGCGGCCGCTCCCCAGCGGGGGCAGCAGTCCGCAGGAACAAACCGTCGTGGCACACAAAACCGAAAGTGTGCTGCGGCGAAGCGTCGCGGACCAGGGGCAGGAAAAAAGCATCGCCTGTCATACTAGGTTTGCCCCCGTCCTTCAACTTCTACCGCAAGCGCCTGGCAAGCTTCACACGCCGGTCAAACAAGCCTCGACAAACCGGCTCTGGCTCGCTTTCATTCACAAACTTCCCCATGCCACTTTCCCTAGACGAGATTCTCCAGTCGGCTGACGAACATCAGGCAAGCGATGTGTTTTTGATGGAGGGCGAAATCCCGCGCATGAAGATCAACGAACAGCTCATGCTGTTTGGCGACGAGCCCATGCAGCTTTCCCAGATGGTCGGCCTCTGGCAAGCCTGCGGCGTCAATCCCGAAGGGGAAACTGACAAGGACTCCGGCCTCGTTTCCACCAACCGGACCCGTTATCGGGTGAACATGCACAAGGCCCTGGGACGCCTGGGCGTGGTGATGCGGCGCATCCGCACGGATCTGCCGGTGCTGGGCAATCTGGGTGTGCCAGACTGGCTGCTCACCAAATGGGCCATGAAAACACGCGGACTCATCCTCATCACCGGTCCCACCGGCATGGGCAAGAGCACCACCATGGCGGGGTTGATGCAGTGGATGAACGAAAACATGGCGCGCCACATCGTGACCATCGAAGACCCGGTGGAGTTCATCTATCCGGCCAAAGGCTGCATGTTCACCCAGCGCGAAGTC
>DASWXG010000865.1:0-10070 GCA_036405615.1 Prosthecobacter sp.
TACCAGCACCTCTACCAAGGTGAAGGCCTGACGACGCTTCTTAGAATGATGTTGAAGTGAGAGCCACATGGCAGAGGGGGGTTGGAATTAAGGAGCGAAGCGTTTCGACTCAAGGATGCGGAACCGATAATAATTCTCGAGGGGTTTCTTCGAGAACGGATTGGCAGCCAATGCGTAGTCAATCTGCTCGCGAGGGATCGAGCTGAGGTCTGTCTGGTCAAGGTAACGTTCCACCAGGAAAGATCCGCGGAATTCCCCGCCCACCTGATCCTTAGACGGGTCGAAGACATTGGCAGCGACCGAGCGGGAGGCTTTGCGGATGGACTGGGCACGGACGTGAACCCTGAACGTGTTGGAGCGGGTTGTCAGTTTAGCATAGAGGTTGGAATATGGACGCTCGCGGGTGTTATCACCCGTAGCGGCATGCTCGCTCCAGAAACGGCTCATGGCGGAAGCTCTGTCCGTGGGGTTTTTGACCGCATTTTCACTCGGATTGGCACCGCTGTTACGCCCTGTGACCAACGTAGGGATCAGATGCATCTCACAGAGCTGCGAAGTTGTCCGGAACAGACCGCCCCGGGTGTCGTCACTGGCACTCACAGTGCTGCCTTTGCCAAAGGTGAAGCGTTCTTCAAACTGGCGCAGAGTTCCCTGAACACGACGGCCGACATCCACACCCCACCAAGGGGTCTTATCCACACCATAGGAGTCCACGACAATGCCGCGGTGCCAGAACCGGTTGTCCCGCTCGCTGAAGAAGCGGGGCTCGCGGGAGGCGTTGGTACCCCAGCCAGTGGCCACGTTTTTGGAGTTCTCATACTCCGCATTCGGGACAGCCGAAATCAGCTCGCCTTTCATCGCCGCGTGCAAGGCGGTGGCACGGCGGATGTGGGTGAACGGCAGCATCTGGTAGTTCATGTTGATCTTGCCAGCTGTGGAGAACGTTTCGCTGATGGCGTAAGGCTCCACGACAGGCATCCAGAAAAGGTCTGCCAGATAATGGTCCGGCGGAGAAATCTGCCCCGGGTGGGACGTTACGGAAGCCCGCGCAGGACCTCCCGTCACGCTGGTTTCATAAGGAACATGCGGACGGAACAGCAAGTTGGTCCAGGCACCGTCGTTTTGCCAGATCCTTGAAGGCAGAGAGCCCATCATCAAAGGTGAGGAAACCATGCGGTTTGGTGTAAAAAAACCGGTGGTACCCGCGACGTATCTGGCGCCGGTAGAACTGCGGAAATAGGTAGAACGCCACTTTTTGGTAATCTGACCACCGCCAGTGCTGTTGAACTTGAAATCACCCACCGAGTAGTTGCCTTCATCAGCTTTGTTGATGAAAGGACCCACACGACCGCCGGGGTCAGAGTCGTCGAAGTCTCCGTACCGCTGCATGGCAACCGCAGCAGATTCCACTGCTGGCATGTCTGGTGTGCGTCCGGCACCTTTGCCCGTCGGATTGCTCCCATCCAGAATGACATTCCTTGGCAGGCCGCGGACCGACAGGTCAACGCTGTCAGTGTCAGCGTTGGTCAGCGGTTTGCCGCGGTCAAAACCGGGCTCGGTGCCAGCTGTGTAAGAAGAAAAGTTATGAGCCATGTATTGGTCAGGATCATTCCAGAGGCGGTGTGGCACCCATTCTCCGGCTCCTACTTCATACTTGGCGGCAATCATGCGCGCATCTCCGCTGGCAGGGACCATGGAACGGACCGTGTCTGTGCCGAAATGCCACGGACGGTTGTAGTCACCGTCAGCATTCCTCAGCTGGACGCGAGAGTTCGTCGAGCGTCCATAGCCCACTCTGGCGCCTTGCTGGTCTGCCAGAGAAGTGACCTGTTCCAGCGTTTGACGGGTCTGCTGCTCTACATCTGCGTAGTTACCTCCGTCTTTACCGTAGATCAGCGCAAATGCGCCAGGCAGGCTCTGGTTGTTGCCGGTCGCTTTACGAGGATCAACAGCGCGGGTACCGGTATTCATACCAGGGAAGTTATCCCAGCGCCACAGCCGTCCCCGCATGGATGAGGGCGAAGGAGGAAGACCGGTGTCCCCCGGGATGCGGCCGACACAACCATCATAGCTGAAGCTCCACCAGCGCGGTGCCTGCAGGGCCGGATGATAAATGCGGACCCCGTCCTCACGGATGTAGTCAATGGCGTAAGACCCTGCCGTCACAATATCAGGAGCAGGAGCCGTGCCTGCGGCAATGTTGATATTGATGACCTGGAGGGGCTCCTCAGTGGTTCCAGCATCCACATGGTGATCGTAAATCTTGAGTTGCAGGCTCGACGGCTTGAAGGTCAGAGACTGGTTGCGATCAACATCGAAAAAGCTGGAGATGAGGTCAAGGTTGAGCAATCCCTCGTGCGGCTGGCCGCCCGCTGAGTCGTTGTAGGACCCGTCTGGTGGCATAGGTGACTTCGGAGCCGCTCTGCGGCCGATCGAAGCATTTCGGAAACTGGCATATCCGCCCGTTTCCGGATGATCATCCACGCTAAAGAGAGGCCGCTCACTGCGCAGGGCGACAGCGCCCGTGCCGCTGAAGAGGGCGTTGCCGTTAATCTCAATGTTCGACATGCTGTCTTTGGTGACGACAATGGTGAAATCAGGATTGATTTCGGGGTAAGCCACGGCAGGGCAGAAAAACTCGATGTGCAGGAGCGCCTGGATGCGCTTTCTGTTCACAGGCAATGGATAGTCCTGAGGCAGAGTCCAGTTCCAGTTGCTTGCATCATACCCTGGGTGGTTCCGGTAGAAACGGCCATAGTCTTTATGTCCCGGATTCTGGCTGCCGGCAAGAGCAGTGGTATTGTAAAAACCAGGAGCGTTGGGATTAGAAAGAGGCGGGAAGTTTGAGTAGTAACGTTCCTTAATCTGACCTTCAGCCGTATTTTGCTCATCATTCGTGGTTCTCCAAAACACTTCTCTGGTCTTGATCAAACGAGCCTGGCCTCTAAACGCTGGAGGCGCGTTATGCAGCACCTGAAAGCCGTTGATCAGGGGGTCTTCATTGACCATCAGCGCTGTGCGCCCACCGCTCACCACCGGAGCCACCCCCTCTGATTTGGCTTCCAGCTCCCCAGCCTGAAGTGCTGGGATATAGTAATTTAGCCTCTTGTCCGGCTCGGTGCCTTCCTGGACGGGATTGCGCCAGCTGTACATGTCCGGCTGGCCATCAGCTGTACAAATGAAGTGGAAGCCCACTTCACTGACAGAAATGAAACGTCCAAAGCCTTTGATCGGCTTGCCGCCACTGGTCTGCCAGTTGGGGTGGATCGACGGTGTCACTTGGCCATACCCAGGCATCGTCCGGTCCGAGAATGGATCCGACATATTCCCAACCATAGGACCGACTGTGTAAGTTTTGAAATCGGCTTCGACCCTGTCACGAGTCTTGTACATCGCCGACCAGTCCCCCGTCGTATTGCCTGTAGGAAGCCTGTCCCGGGTGGGGGCCAGGAAACCATCATAGACGTTGGTGCTGCGGATATAGTCAAACATGGACACCAGCACCTGGCGGGCATCATCTCCCATCTTCTGCTGGAAGGATTTTCCATCCTTGCCCTTTTCTTTGGAACTCTCAGGGAAGTTATGCTTGAGGATGACGTCCAGCATATTCAGCAACGCTGCATTGCGGGCGATGGAAATATCATGCCCCTGGGCTGTGGAACCGCCTGAATAACGTGATTTCTCACGCTGGAACACGTAGAGATTCGAGTTGGCACCGAGATCAGCTCCAAGACGGGAGCAAAACATGATCAAGCTGTCAAAGGGGGTACGTTTGTCGCTTCTGGTTGCGACAGGCCACATCGCCACGCGAGGAAGCCCGAAAAGGTTAAGCTCACTGGACCGGCTGTGCGCGGTAATGAAAGCCGAGGCGCGCTCAAGCGTGGTTTTGTTGAACAAAGTTTCCCCGCCGCCGTTCGTCGGGTTGAGCACACGCTTGTTATTGCTCCCGCCCTGATCGAACAGCAGTTCATCCACGCTGGCATAGAGGCGTTCTGAAGCCGCTTTCTGAACTTCAACCAAAGTGGAAATCTTTTCTTCACCAAAGCCTCCCTTGAATGAATCTTGGGAGAAAGGGATGGTACCGGCAACACTGCCACCATTATAGATGCGGGGCACCAAGTCGTAGATGAGGTCTTTGACTCCTTTCGCACGGTTAAGGTCGTCCCCGCCGGCAATTCCCCGCAGCGTGTAGGTGTCAAGGCTGCGGCGGTCATCCAAGAGAGGATTGGGAAAGAACACACTGCTAAGCGCGACCGTCGCCGGATGGCCAGGGAAGCGCTGATATTCACCGCGGGTGGGCGGGCAGTCTGCCCAGAGGTGATCCCGCTCGTGATAATAAATGGGCTGGCCGGCGTAGGTCGGCTCGCTCGCTGTATTGATGTTCACTTTGCAAGACTCATCGTCCGCCCAGAAAGCCACGCGCCCCACCATAGGGTTGTCCATGCTGGGCACGCCGTAGGCGTCGACTGCAGTGACAGAAGCGCCTTCTCCAAAACCAACCGCCTGATCCAGCACCCGGAAGATGCGCTGATTGTCCAGATACCCCACAGCGCCGTCCCTGAGGATGTACAGCCACTGCACAGGCATGGCCAGACGAAGCTGATCCGCAGCCGTGCCACCTTGAGGAGTTCTGATGGAGTCTGTGCTGCTGCCGATGCCTGGCTGGCCGATATTGGCCTTGGTCATCGTGGTCCGGGTGTCGTACGAGAAACCTTCGATTGGCACTTCGCCGCCCGCCGCGTCCATGTTCATGCCGGCCCGGGGGTCAATGACCGGAAAGAACACCTGGGCTCCACGGTTGTTTTTCGCACCGTCCGCCACTCCTTTGACCACAGGCTCATTCAAATCCACATAACGGCCTTCCTGGGAAGTCGCGTTCCAGTCCTCAGGGGGTTCGGATTCTGTGACGAAACGCTCTTCGTCAGCCACTGCTGTGGAATTTCCCCGGCTTCTAAAAACCATGTCCTGGTCCGAAAACAGTTTGTAACCTGCCACAAAGTTGCCGCCGGCATTGTACTTGCGGATGGCCCCGGGCTGGGTGGCGTGAATGATCGGCACTCCGGCCGTTTCACGGGCCGCCCCTTCCCGCAGCTGAGAAATCACCAAGTTCACTGCCGTGTCCGCAAAACGGCGCGATGCCTGCGAGGCAGAGTAGATGTTTGTCGCCTTGTTCTCCGTCTCAGCAACACTCAGGAACGCCAGAATGACGATGGTAGCCAAAGCGAGCATCGAGAGAACGATGATCAAAGCGAGGCCCCGATGACGCCGTGCGTCTGAAAGGAGGAGGCGGATGGGTTTCATGGCAGTTGGTGACGAAAATTTAAATTCTTTTTTCTGATTTAATCGGAAAGCGAAAATCTTTTCAAGTCATTGCAGGGTATGTACTTCGTTATTACACAACTTTTTTGACCAAAAAAGACCCCGGCAGGGTTGCCCCTGCCGGGGGGGATCTCAAATCAAGGGAGAGGAGAAAGCAGAACCTGGTGGGAGATCGAATTCGTTTTCTCACCAACCTGGCGTGGGGTCACGTAGTAACCCATCCCGCGCAGCCCCTCGCCGGTCTTGACGATCACGCCCAAGTAAGGGACGGCCAATTTGGTGGTTTTGCCTCCCGCAAAAGCCTCCAAGTTGATCTTGCCACTGATGAGCCCGGTCTTGGGAACAACAGACAATGAAGTCTTGTAGGAGTTGACGGCAGGCAGGACGATCTTGTTGAGCGCAGTGATGTCAATGGCGTCCGGTGAGTCAATCGGATTGGGCAAATTGGGATTCATCTGCGGAGGAAGCCCAAGGATGGAGTCCAGAGAAAACTCCAGCTTGGCATTGTCCTTGTTCGGGTCCACGCCACCGGCTACTTCCAGACGAGGGATGCCAAGGAGCAGCGGATAAGGTCCGGGATCAGCTGAATGCACCGGCTTGCGGGTCGGGTCTTCATAGGCACCACCGGTCGCGGTCAGGCTGAGAGGGCCGAAACCTGCCGGGTAGCTTTTTGCATCAGCATAAGCCGGGCTGAACCATGTTGGAGCTGTCGCCGGCAGCGAAGTGATGGTGTTGTCCGCATATTTGGAATCATCCACTTTATTCAGGTTGATCTGGCCAACAAGCGAGCCACCGGCAGTTTTACTGTAGGTTTTGTAGAGGAACTGATAGACAATGATTTCACCGGCAGGCCCCACAAACTGCGCGCCTGTGATGGCTTGTCCGTCTGCGGTCTTGCCAACCATGGACAGCTTGCCATCGGGATTGACGGTGAAGGTGGCATAGCTGTCACCTTGCGGGATGGTCTCCGCCGGTCCCTCAGGTGGCATCAGCGCAAAGGTGTAATACCCGGCCGTCGGCGGCTTGACCGGGGTGACATTGTCCGGAACAGACAGTTCGTTCAGATAAGCTGTGGCGGGCAGGATTTTTGCAGACCACTTGTTACGCCAGCCGTTGAAGGGCGATGTCAGCGTTACAATTTCGGTCACACCATCAACTTCACGCTGAACAATGGTGCTGACCGAAGCAGAAGCAAAGCGGTCGTTGACCGGGTTCATTGTAAAGGTCACCGCCAGCGGGGTTTTGCCCTTCCGGGGGATATCCACCGTCGCATGAGGGGCCTCAAGTTGGTCATTGCTGTCAAACTCCAGCACGAGGGTGCCTTTGAATGGGTAGGCGGTGGCACCAATCGTCACCTTTCCGGTGAAGGCACCTGTGGCAGCCACCGTCATGTCATAGCGACCACCGATGTTATCGTTGATCTCATGACGCGGCAGCCAGCCCGCAAAGACTCCCACAGCACCCGCAGGAACAGGCAGGACCTTGAATTCCGTGGCCGGGCTTACAGAGGCCGGATTGAATTTGTTCTTCGCGGTGATGGTCACGAAATAGGTGCCGTCCTTGGTGGGGCGGCCGTAAATCAAACCTGTGCTCGCTTCAATCTTCAAGCCTGGAGGCAGGCCCTTTGCGGCATAGGAGTCCGGAGTCTTGCTGGCATCAGGAACCACGGGGACCTGATAGCTAAAGAAGGAACCGACCATGGCCGGAGGCAGATCCAGATCCTCAAGCTCTGCAGCCTCGGTATAGACTCTCAAAGTCTGAGTGCCGCCGATGACCACCTTGTCAGCACCAACACCCGTGCCCGTGACCTCGCAGGTGTAAACACCAGCATCATTTGTGGAAACGTTCTTGATGGTCAGTTTTGCCAGGTTGGTCGGCAGAATGTCTGGATCAACAATGGCAGCGCCATCCTTCAGCCAGCGGTAGGTGATGGCGGCTTTGTCCTTGGCAGGTCCGACAGCGACCACAGAAAGCGTGGCGGTTTTGGAGTTGTTCTGCACCGGGACAATGCTGTTTGGATTGCTCACCACTGTGATCTTGCCATTCTGAGGATCAGTCGGAGTGGCTTTCGGGAAGAGCGCATTCTTGGCATCGCAAGAATACTGGCCGCCCATACCGGTGGAGATGTTTCCGACGGTGAGTGTGGACACCAGGGCCCCGTCCTCTGTGGACTCGACAATGGACACCATTGAGGTAACACCGCCAACCACGTTAGGCCCGGTGCGGATCACTCCATTGTTGCGTTTCCAGACCACGCTGCGCCCCTGCTGAGTGCCGCCCACTTTGACTTTCAAAACCAAGTCAGTCCCTGCCAGCACCGTTTTGGAAGCCGGAGATTCAAGGAAACTTGGAACGCCGTTACCCACGGTGATCGTGGCGACATTGCTGAACTTGCCGGCCGGTTCGACCGGACTGCTCACCTGGACACGGACGCTGTCGCCCGAGTTGCCCAAAGTCATGGAAGGCAGACGCAGCGTTTCACCCGTTTCGCCATCGATATTCGTGAAGGCGGCTGCATCTTTGAGTTTCCGCTGCCACTGATACTGGAACGGACCGGTCCCCGAAACCACAACCCGGAAGAAGGCGGGATCTCCGGTGGCAACGGAAACGGATGCAGGGTGGCTATCAAAGGTGATGCCTGCTCTCACATCCAAGGTGGCAAAGCGGCTGATCACCTGCCCAGCCGAGTTGCTGACGATCACATTGTAGTCAGTGGCCTCATCAGAAGGCTCGATACCGCTGATGACCAGGGTGGAAGTGTCTCCTGCTGTCGTGATGGCAAAGCGTCCGCCGTTGGTGATGTTGGTAGCGGCCTTCCTCCACTGGAAGGTGTAAGGAGAAGGGCCATCAGCCTTCACTACAAAGGTGGCGCTGCCCCCTGGGTCAGCCTGGGCGTCCCCGGGCTCCTGCACGATCACTGGAGGGTTATTCACCGAGAGAAGAGCTCCATTGCTGGTGGCAGTAAAGTCGTCACCATTTGTCACAACCACCTGGTAGAGCCCTTCGTCAGACTCCTGGATGCCTGTTTTCGTGAGCTTGTTGGTGGTGGAAGATGAACGGACAGGATCGCCCACATTCACCCAGTTTGCGCCGATGAGCCGCTGCCACTGGTACACGAATTCCGGGCTGCCTGTGACAGTCACGGTGAACTCGACCGTGACCGCCGGGCCGGGATTCACAGTCACCGCCACTGGGTGACCGTTCTGCGGGATGGAGACAGCCGTTGTCGTGCCCGTCACCCGAATGGTACCTGTGGTGGCAAAGTTCGCAAAATCCCAGGTGTAGGCTCCGGGCAATTTCAGATAATTGCCAAGCGCCGCGCCAGGAGGCAGGTTCAGCGGACCTGTCAGATCAAGGATCTTGAACTGGTCATTCACAGCAGGCACATACCCTGCTGCAAGAGTCACCAGAAGACGGCCGGTTTCCGTCAGCGTGATGCCACTGTTGGCGGTAAGCTTCGTGAACTGATTGACACCGCCCAGGGTAAACTCGACCACGGAGTTAGGTCCGACGGTCAGCGGGCCATTGATGGTGAGGTTCTCGATGCCTCCGGAGATTGTTGGGTCGCCCATGCGCAGAACAGCTGTCCCAGCCTGAGAGGGGCCGGTACCCGCCAGAGCGACTTCACCGCCAATGCGCCCGGTACCGCCGAGCACCCCGCCGGCATTCACCTGGACTTTGCCCAAACCGGTAGCCGAACCGACGGTATTCATCACCAGCAGAGTGCCCTGATTGACGACCACCCCGCCCTTGAAGCTGCTGTCGGCAGACAGCGTTGCCACACCTGTGCCTACTTTCTGCAGAGACAGGTAGTCGCCCGCCCCTGATTCAGAGATAACGCCCCTGACCTGGACACCGAAGCCGCTGCCAATGGAGGAATCCAGATTCAGCACCTGACGGTCCACGAGAGGCGAGTTGTCTTTCAGCGTGATTGCTCCTTCAAAGATCGTGCTGCCGGAAAGGACGTCCGAGGAGGCGCCCAGACTCATGGCTCCAGCACCGGCACGAGATGTGATGTCGATGTTGTTGTTGATCGTCAACCCCGCCACACCTGCTTTCAAAGACAGTTCTGCATTGGCCTGCTCCTCCACCCAGCGGACTGCCGACACGTTCAGAGAGGTGACGGTGCTTGCCAGGAAGTAGGCCTTGTTGGCAGAACTGCCTGCGACCACTTTGACATGGGTCCCATAGCCAAATTCCGACACTTCATCCATGTTCGCCACACGCACCAGGTTCATGGTGCCGTTGGGTTGAGCCGGGCTGTAGATCACCTCATAGACACCGTTCCACTCAGGATGCTCCTGTTCGTCCTTCACCAGGATAAGGGTTCCCTTGTCCGCGATGCTGTAAGTGCGACCGTCGATGGTGGTCTGAACGGCCACAAATGCACCGGGTCCACCTGAACCGGGGAACAGACCGTTGTGCGTGGGGTCAAATCGGCCAGCCAGACTGGTAAGACTGATGCCGGTGGTGGCACGATCCGCCAGGATGGTGGTGGTCCACACAACCGGCGAGGTGTTCACCACCTCCACATGCCGGGCGAGGTAGTAGATACGTCCTTGCTCGGGACCGACCGGAATCTGTACCGGCGTGTGGTAGACAAACTCGAAAGCCTCGTCGAAATCGGCCACCCGGACCAGATTCATCGTTCCTGCAGGCTGGCCTGCAACAAAGTTCACCCGGTAGACACCGTTCCAGGCGGGGTTAGCGGTTTCATCCTTCACCAGGACGCGCTTGCCCTGGTCCGCAGG
>DASWXG010000866.1:0-8482 GCA_036405615.1 Prosthecobacter sp.
AAAAGAAAAAGGACCAGTTCTTCCTGGCCAAATCTGAGGCAGCCAAGCCTGTCTTCGCCCAGGCCCACTTTGCCATCCGCAAGCTGCATGACGACAAGCCCGCCCGCGCCCCCATCTTCTACTGCCGCTGGCAGCCGGAAGGTGCCGGTGAAGGCAAGCCCGCCATGACCATGGACATTGTGCCAACTGGCAAGCCTGGCGAAGCCCGCGTTTACTTCCGTGGCAAGCCCCTCGCCAATGTCGAGGTCGGCCTGCATGCACCTGCCGGTGATGAACAGAAGCTGACGTCTGACGCCGAAGGTCTCGTCAAGGTGGCAGACCTGTCCAAGCCCGGCCCTTATCTCCTGACGGTCGCCCGCTATTCCGAAGAACTGCCCGGCTTCTTCAACGGCGTGCCCTTTGGCATTACCAGCCACAGCGCTTCGCTGTACTGGACCGTGAAGAAAAAGTAACCGGACGGTTCTGATCCTGGCGGAAGAAGGGTGCCCGGCATCTTTCTTCCGCTTTTTTGTGTGCCTTAACCTTTTCTAAAGGTTGGCGGCGGAAGGTGCGGGCGGGAGCAGACCACTGACCCGCACTTTCATGAAAATCACCAACCCCCCCCGACCCCTCATCGGCCTGTCCGGAATGGCTCTGGCTGTGCTGATGGGGGCTTGCTCTTCCGCACCCCGCCATGAGAGCGAAGTGAAAGTGCCGGATCGCTGGAAGGGCCGGAGTTCTACCACAGTGCCCCTCGACACAGCCGGCCTGTCCAAATGGTGGCAGCGGTTCAATGACCCTGTGCTGAACCAGATCATCGCGCAGGCTCTCCAGTCCAGCCCGGACGTGCGTACGGCGCTTGCCCGCGTGGACGAGTACAAGGCCCGCCGGGGTGTGACCAAGTCCAGCCTGTTTCCCTCCATCACGGCGGGCATGTCCGGCCGGGCCTCGCGGACAGACAACCGCCTGACCGGCATTTCCAACAGCGACAGTTACAGCGCCTCTGTGGATGCCAGCTGGGAGGTGGACATTTCAGGCAGGCTGCGTCAGAACCTGAAAGCGTCCTCTGCTGATCTGGCCCAGGCGACGGAGAACTACTACGGCGCGCAGGTGTCGCTGGCGGCTTCTGTGGCCGAGGCTTACGTGGATCTGCGTACGGCGGAGAGCCAGCTTGCTGTGTATGAAAAGAATCTCGCCACCCGTAGCGAAACTGTCCAGCTCACCTCCTGGCGGGAGCAGGCGGGTGAGGGCAGCTCTTTGGAAACCCAGCAGGCCACCACGACCCTGGCTCAGGCGAAGGCCACCATTCCCAATCTGAAGCAGACCATTGCGCAGATGCGCAACCAGCTCGCGCTTTTGTCGGGCAAGACTCCTGGCTCGCTGGACTCTTTGTTAGCCAAGCGCCGCCAGGTGCCACAGCCACCCTCCGTCCTGGCCATCGGGATTCCGGCAGAGACCTTGCGTCAGCGGCCTGATGTGCGGGCGGCGGAGCGAGGGATTGAGGCCGCCGTTGCCCGTACAAAGTCCGCCGAGGCTGAGCGTTATCCCACACTGAACCTCACGGGGTCTTTGGGACTGGATGCTTTGAAATCCGGCAGCTTCTTCTCGCCTGAGGTAGCGGCGGCAAACGTCGCTGGCAGCCTCGCCGCGCCGATCTTCAATGCCGGCCGCATCCGGCAGACCATCAATGCCCAAAGTGCCCAGGAGAAACAGGCGGTGATCTCCTATGAATCCACCGTCTTGCAGGCGCTGACGGAGGTGGAGAATGCCTTGATTGCGGTGACCCGGATCAATGAGCGTCTGCAAACTCTCAATGGCGCGGTGGGTTCTGCCCGCGAGGCGGCCACGCTGGCTTCGCAGAGTTATGAGGCCGGGCAGGTGGACCTCATCGATGTTCTGGATGCCCAGCGGACGTTGCTCAGCCTGGAGGAGCAGCAAACTCTCGCGCAGGGTGATCGCACCACAGCCCACATCCAGCTCTACAAGGCCCTTGGCGGCGGCTGGTCGTCCCGGGACTGACTCTTTTTGGGCCCATTTTCCTAACCACATTTATGCAATCATCCACAGTGACCTCAACCGAGGATCTGAGCGGTCTCATCGGCGCCAAAAAGGGCTCTTCATTCCTCCGGTGGTTTGGCTGGCTTGCCGGCGCTGGCGTTCTGGCTGCCGCCGGTTATTTCGCCTGGACGAAGAGCCGGGAACCGGCGGCTCCTCCAGTGGCCTATATTACAGAGCCCCTTGGCCGGGGCGACATCAGTCTGACCATCACGGCCACGGGCAACCTGGAACCCACGAATGAAGTGACCATCGGCAGCGTGCTCTCAGGGAACGCCGACAAGGTCTATGTGGACATCAACGACCGCGTCAAAAAAGGCCAGGAACTGGCGAAAATCACCATCCGCCGTCTTGACCAGGACACCGACAACAGCCGGGCGGCGCTGAACTCGGCCAAGGCCAAGGTCAAGCAGGTGGAGGCAACCCTCGCAGAAAATGAAGCTGCCCTTGCCCGTTTGCAGGAGCTGCATCGCCTGAGTGGTGGCAAGACCCCGTCCAAGGCGGACATGGTCACGGGCACCGCCGCTGTGGCTCGTGCCAATGCTGACCTTGGCAGTGCCAAGGCAGCCGTGGCCCAGGCAGAGGCCCAGCTTCAGGCCAACGAGAGTGATCAGGCCAATGCCGTCCTACGTTCGCCTATCGACGGCATCGTACTCACCCGGTCTCTGGAACCCGGCCAGACCGTGGCCGCCAGTTTCACTGCGCCCGAGCTTTTCGTCATTGCCGAAAACCTTGAGCACATGAAGCTGAAGGTTGCTGTAGCGGAGGCAGACATCGGCCGCGTGCAGGCGGCTCAGAGAGCTTCGTTCACGGTGGATGCCTGGCCGGACCGTTCGTATGCGGCCAAAGTCACCCGTGTTTCTTTTGGCTCTGCCGTCACGGACAACGTGGTGACCTATGAAACAGAACTGGAGGTTTCAAACCAGGACCTCAGTCTTCGTCCTGGGATGACAGCGACTGCCGACATCCATGTCGCCGAGGCTAAAAATGTGCTGCTGGTTCCTTCGGCTGCCCTCCGGTTTGATCCCTCTGCCGCGTCGGCTTCCCGCCCAGGCATGGGGGGCGGTGGGGGCGAGAAGAAGTCTTTCGTGCAGAGCCTGATTCCAAGCCCGCGCCGTTCGGGTGGCGGGCCGCGTGGCGGGGGAGATGGGGACCGGAAATCTCCCGGCAAAGGCGGATCCCGCGATGGCAAGGCGCAGATCTGGGTGCTGAAAGACGGCAAGCCGGAAGCTGTGCACGTGAAGACCGGACTTTCAGATGGCCGCATGACCGAGGTCTCAGGCGAGGAACTCAGCGAGGGCATGGCCGTGATCACCCGTGCAAACAGTTCAGCCGGAAAACCATGAGTGCCAAGCCCGACCAGACTTTGATTTCGCTGCACCGGCTGACCAAAACCTATGGCCGGGGCGACGCCGCCTTCCAGGCGTTGCGCGGTGTGGATCTCACGATCAACAAGGGCGAGTTTGTGGCGGTGATGGGACCCAGCGGTTCCGGCAAATCCACGTTGATGAATTTGTTAGGCTGTCTCGACACCCCCACCACTGGCGAGTACCTCTACCAGGGCATCCATGTCGAAACGCTGAACTCCGAGCAGCGCTCCCTGCTGCGCCGTCACGCGCTGGGCTTCATCTTCCAGGGGTTCAACCTGCTGGCCCGCACAAGCGCTTTGGAAAATGTGGAACTGCCCCTGCTGTACAGAGGCATTTCCAAAAGAGACCGGAGGGACCGCGCCATGGAGGCGCTCAGGTCAGTGGGGCTGCCTACCAAAATGCGCAACACACCGGCAGAACTCTCTGGCGGCCAGCAGCAGCGTGTGGCGATTGCGCGCGCCGTGGTCACTCAGCCGAGCACTCTTTTTGCCGATGAACCGACCGGCAACCTGGATACTTCCACCACGGCGGAAATCATGGAACTGCTCACCCGGCTCAATGAAGACCGGGGCATTACCGTGGTCATGGTTACTCACGAAGATGACGTGGCTGCATACGCCAAAAGGACCGTCCGTGTGAAGGACGGGCACATCGAATCCGACATCCGCCGCCCCTGACATTATGATGCTCTGGAACGCCTTCTCCATCGCCCTCCGGGAGATTCGCAGAAATCTCACCCGGGCCTTTCTCACGGTGCTCGGCATCATCATCGGCGTTGCCGCCGTGGTGACGATGGTCACACTGGGGCAGGGGACCACCCAGGCGGTCAAAAACCAGATTTCCAATCTCGGGACCAACTTGCTCACCTTGAGGCCGGGCACTGGCTTTGGTCCGCGCACAGCGGGCGTTCCGAACTTCACCCAAAAGGATGCGGATGCCATCCGCACCCAGATCAGCGGCCTGGCTGCGGTTGCGCCGTTGATGTCGGCGAGCCTGAGCACCATTTATCTGCAGAACGCCCGTAGCACCCAGATCACCGGCACGACACCGGAGTACTTTAACATCAGCAAATGGAACATTGGAGACGGCCGTTTTTTCAATGACCAGGACTACCGGACCGGCTCGGCAGTGTGTGTGATCGGCACCACGGTGCAGAAGGAGCTGTTTGGCGGCGCGTCGGCCCTGGGGCAGAAGATCCGCCTCGGTAAAGCCTCGTGTACGGTCATCGGCGTCCTCGTTTCCAAAGGCCAGTCCTTTGGCGGTGACCAGGACGACACCGTCGTGGTACCGCTGACGACTCTGTTGCGCCGGCTGGTGGGCAAGACCTCGGCTCATGAGGTCCGGGAGATCATGATGTCTGCGGAGGACGGAGCCAACCCGGATGACATCATCAGTGACATTACCTCCTTGATGCGTGAGCGCCGTTCACTGCAACCGAACGAGGCGGATAACTTTTCCATCCGTGACACCCGTCAGCTGGCGGACACGCTCAGTTCCTCCACCCAGATGATGACCGGCCTTCTAGCGGCAGTCGCGGGTGTCAGCCTCCTGGTCGGCGGCATTGGCATCATGAACATCATGCTGGTGTCGGTGACGGAACGCACGCGTGAGATCGGCATTCGCCTGGCCATCGGTGCCCGGGCCCGGGAGGTACTGCTGCAGTTCCTGGTGGAGGCTGTTACGCTGTCTTCCATCGGTGGTGTCATCGGCATTGCCCTGGCTTTGGGGCTGTGCGTTTTCCTCGCCCAGCTGATCGAAGTGCCCTTCGTGTTTGACTCACGCATCAACCTCGTTGCCTTTCTTTTCTCCACGGCTGTGGGGGTGATTTTCGGATTCACCCCGGCCCGCCGCGCCGCCCGCCTTGATCCCATCGAAGCTCTGCGCCACGAGTAAGCTCTCCATCTGGCCATGAGAATCCTCATCATCGAAGACGATCCGCATCTGCTCCGCAGTCTCGCGGCGACTTTGCGTGAGGAGAACTATGCCGTTGATACGGCTGAAGAGGGGGAAGACGGGCTCTTCAAGGCCCGCCAGGAAAACTACGACGCCATCGTGCTGGACGTTATGCTGCCTCATCTCAATGGCTGGCAGGTACTGGCACAGCTGCGCCCTGCCAAGAAGACTCCGGTGCTGATGCTCACGGCGAAGGACACTGTGCAGGATCGCGTCAAAGGCCTGGACACAGGTGCGGACGACTACCTGACCAAACCCTTCGACATCGAAGAGCTTCTGGCCCGCTTGCGGGCGCTCATCCGCCGGGCCGCAGGCCAGACACATCCGGTGATGGAGTTCGGTTCCCTGGTCATCGATACCGCTGCCCGCCGGGTGCTGCTTTCGGGCCAGGAAGTGGCGGTCACGGCGCGGGAGTACGCTCTGCTGGAATTCCTGGCTCTTCACCGGGGAGAGGTGGTGAGCCGCACCACCTTGTATGAACACCTTTTCGATGAAGATGACAGCACCCTTTCCAATCTGCTGGATGTGCACGTGTCCAACCTCCGCAAGAAGCTTGGCCCGGACGTGATCACGACCCGCCGCGGCCACGGCTACAGCATAGCCTGACACGAGATGATCAAGACATTCCTTCAATCTCTCCGCTGGCGTTTGCAGGCCTGGCACGGGCTTCTTTTGCTGCTGGTGATCACGGCCTCCGTCGGGCCTGCTTACCACTTTGCCCTCGAGAACCAGAACCAGCGAATCGACCGGGAACTGGGACGCATGGAGCGCAGTTTGATCCGCTCCTTGATGGATGTGCTTCAAGGCATCCCTGTGGACCCCGCCAATCCCGGTGCCCGCCAGGACCGCCCCTATCTGCCCTTTCAGGAGTTCGTGGACAGACTGAAACGGGAACCTGTCAAAGTGCCGGAAACCATCGCTGCACAGTATGACGGCCGGGATCCCGGGTATGCTTATTACAGCATCCGCGATGAGGATGAAAAAGTGATCTTGCAGTCCGCCAACGCGCCGTCAGACATGCACTTTTTGCCCCTGCCGAAGAACGACGTGGTGGAGGAGTCACGCAGTGTGGACCAGCGCCGGGAGGTGGCGCGCAGCACGCCGCATGGGCTGAAGATTGTGGTGGGGCGGGACATCACACCAGAGCTTCACGAAATGCAGGGCATGGCCTGGCTGCATCTGCTCGTGGGGCTGGGCGTCTGGCTGCTCGGTCTCATTGGCGGATGGTGGCTTTCCGGCCGGGCCATCCGGCCCATCCGCTCCATCAGCCGCACCGCTTCACGTATCGCGGAAGGGAATCTCGAGGAGCGAATCAACATCACCGAGACAGACAGCGAACTGGGCCAGTTGAGCGGAGTGCTCAACCAGACCTTTGAGCGGCTGCACGCCGCGTTTGAAAGGCAGCGCCAGTTCACGGCCGACGCCTCGCACGAGCTGCGTACACCCATCACCATCTTGCTGACAGAGACGCAACGCATTTTGAAACGCGAGCGTACTCCCGAAGAATACCGCGAGGCCTTGCAAACCTGCAATGACACGGCGCAGCGAATGCGGCGTCTGGTGGAGGCCCTGCTGCTGCTGGCCCGTCAAGACAACCAGGTGGCCAAAGAACGTTTTCAACCGTCGGACCTGGCCGTGATCGCCCGGGATGCGGTGCAGCATCTCCAGCCGTTAGCGGATGAAAAAGGACGGAGAATGGAATCTGCACTGGAGGTGGCCCCTTGCCTCGCAGATCCGGAGGCCGTGGCCATTCTGGTCACCAACCTGGTTACCAATGCCCTGCAGCATGGAGGAAATGTCCGCGTGTTATCCTCTGTGCATTCAGGGCTGGCAGTTCTAACGGTACAGGATGACGGGCCCGGCATCGCTGAGAGTGACCTGCCGCATATTTTTGAGCGTTTTTACCGGGCGGATCAGGCGCGTACCGGCACTTCAGGCCATACTGGACTGGGACTCGCTATTGCCAAAGCCATCGCCGAAAACCATGGCGGGAGCATCGAGGCCGTCAGCAATTCGGGGCAAGGAACCCGTTTCGAAGTCCGCTTGCCAGTGGAGCAGCTGCCCGGATGACAACCGGGCTGTGCTGGGAAATCTGCCGCCGTTTGGTTACAGCTTGTCCTCGCCTTGGAGAATGCGCTTCAGCAGCTGCCCGCGTATGCCGATGCCGTTTTGGGTCAGCTTGAGCAACTTGGCGTCGATACGGTCCTGTTCCACCAGCTTCAAGTTCGCCCATGGCAGTGTGATGCTGTGAGGCCCCTGGCAGAGAGCATCATAACGGATCAACCCCTTCACATAGGCGGACCAGGAAGGGTAACCAAGCAGCCTGGAACGCTGCTCTGCCACATCAAGAAGATCCGGGGGGAGTTTGAGAGAGCGGACGCTGGAAGCCATAATTCGAGGTGGTTAGGGTCATCAGACCCCCTCATTGTGGCAAAAAGACTGTTCAAATCAACATGTTCTTTTGAACATATTTCTTCACATGACTTAATAAAAGGTACTTATTTAGAACGGGTCAGGCGGCGGTAAAACATCGCGTTTGCTAGCTCTCCCGGGAAAGGCTCGAACCACCTTTTTTGCCCCGCTTTCCGGCTGTGCTGCTGGGTGGTGAATCTGGTGCAGGCGGACTCTTCTGCATTTCCTGCCTCACCAGCCAAACCATGTAGTCACGAACTGAAAGAAACCCCGTACGCGCCCGACGGCGTTCCAGTTCTTCCCACTCCTTGAGAGTCAGCGGCATGTCCCAGTCTGCATCTCCACCAGAGCTGAAAAGAGGGGTGCCTAAAATCAGGTGCTCCAGGAGCAAGGACGCCGGCCCTGAGGGAGCCTGGCCCTTTTCCCACTGCGTCACGGCCGTCGGGGACACACGCAGAAGGCTGGCAAACTGGCTTTGTGTCAGCCCTTTCGATTCGCGATATTGGCGGATTTGCTCGGCTGTCATGACTGAATTATTCAGATTTATCTAAATGATTGCAAACTTCTTTCGCAAGCCAGGCGGGATCTGGGCTGAAGGGTTTTCAATTTAGCGCTTTGCTGCGCAAGACCGGGTGTGTTTGATGACGTTGATTCCAGCCCATTTGAAAATCATGATTACCCGTCCTCTCTTCCTCGTCGCCGTTCTCGGACTC
>DASWXG010000867.1:0-2185 GCA_036405615.1 Prosthecobacter sp.
CTCAATCATTCCAAGCGGCACCTCTCAAGGGAGGTGCCGTTTTTCTTTTCAGCGCACCTGCTGCATGGCAGAATCGATGTAGGGATAAAGGGCCAGCGGGCCTAACGGCAGTGTGGCAAGCAGCCCCAGCAGGCTCAGCACACACACGGGCTTAGCTGCATTGTTTTCGCGGATGTGATGATGGGCCGTCGCCGCGCAAAGGCCGCACACCATCATCCAGAGTGAAAGCGCCACGGTCGGCAGCAGAAGCAGCACCAGTTTCAGCACATCCTCGCGTATGTCGCCGGTCCGCCCCAACGAGACATACAGACCGGAAGCGATTCCCGCCGCCACAAGAGCCAGACGGGCCCCCGGACGAAGCCTGGGAAGAAGCAGACCTGCAAGCACCGGCAGCCAGACAGGCACCACCCAGACAAACAGGAAAACAAGAAAAGCAGTCGCGATCATGGCCGAGTCCCTCCTGCAGCGGCTGCGCGTTGCGGGCTTTGGCCAGATGGCAAAGCGGCCAAACCTAACAATAAGAATTTCAAATCAAGCCGTGTTTCCGGGAGGGGGGCAGTCATGTTTCCGAAGGAGTTCGGAAACAGCATGCGAAATTCCGCCGCCAAACGGATCACGCTCCACAAAGCCCTTCCCAGGCGGATTCCAGACGGCGGAAGATTTTTTTCAAACTGCCTGAATAAGCCTGAAGACGTTCCGTCAGAAGCCACTGAACACCCGTTCAAGCCTCATGAAAACGATCATCGCCCTCCTTGCTCTTGCCGCCGGCACCGGCTTCATCGCCCCCTCTGAATCCAGCGCCCGCGACTACTGCCACAATGACCGCCGCATCGTCAGCTACCATCCCTGCGGCACGCCCATCTACTCCGTATATCAGATCTGCGGCTATGACCGCTTTGGGAATCCGGTGGGTCACTGGGTGACTCAAAACGTGAGCCACGGTTCCTGCCGCAGTTGCTACTCCCGTTCCCATCATCACCATCATGACCATGATCACGGGCACGGTCATGGCCACTACCGCAGCAGCCGCGGCCCCAGCCTTCCCATTCCTCCGCATCACCGTGCCGCAGCGCGCTTCTTCTTTGGACGCTGATACAGCCCCGGAAAGGCTGATCTGACCGGTCCTCTGACGCCGCCATGCCTCCGGGCATCGCGGCGTTTTTCATTCGGAAGCAGGGGCTCAAAAAACAATCAGGGCGGACCACCCGGTCCGCCCTGAAGTTTTGAAGGTTACCAACAGCCAAGAAGACAACCTGCTTTGAAGAGTCTTGGACACCGCACGGGGTCATCCAATGCTGTTATCCTAGCACAGCGGTCAGCAGGCGGGTCAGGTCACAGTAAGAGGGTTGTAAGGAGAATGTGATCACCCCGCTCAAATTGCATGATCATTCTCCTACGCAGTAAAGCTTATCCTGAGTACGAATAAAGAGGCAGCCATTGGACACCGCGATGCTGCTGCGGCAGCTGGCTGCATCACCGTTGGGTTTGCTGCCGTTGCCCATGGAATTCACGCTCAGCAGTTCGAAGCTGTCGCCACCGGCCTTGGCCACATACACGTCTCCCCAGAAGTTCGTCATGTACACTTTGCCGTCTGCCACGGTGGGGCTGCTCTCAAACTTGGACTTGCTGCCCGTGTCGCCCGTCCAGATCACCTTACCGGTTTTCGGCTCCACCCGGCTCAGAGTGCGGCGGTCGCTGTCCAGCACATAAAAGCTGCCTTCATAGTAAGCGGGTGTGGAAACATCCGAAGAGACGACTTTGGAATCGCTGGTCCACAAAGGCGCGACGTCCTTGCCCTTGCTGTCCAGCGACATGGCAAAAACAGGAGACTTCTTCGGAGCACACACCAGCGCGATCCCATCCCCCACAACAGGGGACGGCACGAGGCGGAAAAATTTGTTATACCCGTCGCCCGGCAGGTTCCAGGTGGCGATGCGCGCATACTCATCCCCCGTGGCCGCGTCGTGCAGAGTCAGCGTGTCCCCGCCGGAAATCAGCATCACGCGCTTGCCATTGTGGTCACAGAACACTGGGGAACTGAAGGCCTCGAGCGACTCCACTGCAGCCTGCGTCGGCCGCAGGTGTTTCCAGATGTCCTTGCCGGTGGCCGGGTCCACAGCCAGCACATAGCTGGTCATGTCCTTGCCTGGGGTGCCTTTTGGAAATCCCTGGAATTCGAAAGTTT
>DASWXG010000868.1:0-9281 GCA_036405615.1 Prosthecobacter sp.
CATCAGCCAGATCACCAGCTTGCCCTGCGGGGCCACGCGGGTGTCCACGTTGGCATGCTCCAGGTCCTGGGGTTTGCCCTTCTTGTCAGTGAAAACAAAATCGATCTCCGGATGCTCCTTAGCACGGGGATCCATCTCACTCGCGCGTTTGGTCAGATCATAACGCTGAGGTTTGGGGTCGTTGAACGCAGGGCCTGCGGCCCGTGCCGTCAGGACTGAAGCGGAGAGAAGGAGAAAGGTGAACGTGAGTTTTTTCATGAGCAGAAAGAAAAGGTGCCGCATTCCCCGGAGGCAATGCGGCACCGTGACCTTTTAGAAAACGTGGAAAGGCGGCTACTTCTTCTTCGGAGGATTCAGTTCCTCCGCAGTCCACATGCCGGCTTTGCCTTTGTATTGGGTGCGGATTTTTTCAACGTCCTGAGGTTCCACAGGCGAGGCGTTGTGTTCCCACTCGCGGCGGAGGTAAGTCAGCACGCTGGAGACATCGTCGTCCGTCAGATGCGGCAGCGGCGGCATGGAAAGGTTCCAGGTGCGGCCGGAGACCTTGACCGGACCGGCCAGCCCATGCAGGACGATGCGTGCGGTCACATCCGGCTTGCCCAGCACCCACTCGCTGTCCACCAGCGGCGGGGCCAGACCGTCCAGCCCATAACCGTGAGGCTGGTGACATGCGGCACAGAGACCGGCATAGATGGTTTTGCCTTTTTCAAACCGCGCCTGCTGGGCTTCCGTCAGCGGGACGATCTTCGGCGGCTGCGGCGCGCCGGGTTTTCCGACCCATGCCAGACGGCTCTCAATGCTGGCGAGTGAGGCCTGGCCCGTCTTGGTCACGGCCTTGCGGAGGACTGGCAGAGAGGCGGGCTCTTTGTCCAGCCAGAGCATTTTGGGCTTCACGGCGTTCTTGCCGGAACCTGTGTTGGAGAGTGCCTTGACCAGGGCCCGCTGCACCGCGCTGCCTTTCGGCTGGGCGGCCGCGAGATCCAGGGCTTCTTCAAAAAGCTGCGCCTTGTTGGCCATGGCGATGAGGCTGCCCAGCTGGGTGAAAACAGGGGCCGTATTGGCTTCCGTCTCCGGGTTGGTTTCAGCCACCAGCAGCGCAGCAAAGGCAGCTTCGCGTCCGCGCAGGCCCGTCAGCGCACCTTCGGTAATGAGGTTGTTTTTGCCACCGCCAGAAGCCAGCAGCTTGGCAAGCGCAGCATCCGCATCCGGCAGGTTCAAGGACGAAAGCTTGATGGCCAGCTGGGCAAGGGTAAGCACATCTTTTTCTCCCGTCATCGCGAGCAGTTCGGGGGCCAGATCCCGCCCGGCAACACGTACGGCAGCCGCCCTCACACGGAGGTTCTTGTGCTTGAGTGCAGCACGAAGCACATCCGGAGTCAGCGCCCCCATGCCGTCCAGTGTCCACAAGGCATGCAGGCTGGCGAGAGGCTTGGCATCTTCTGCATTCAACAGCGCCGTAAGAAGCGGTGTGGCTTTGGCGTCCGCAGACTCCACCAGAAGACGTTGGGCCGTGTCACGCACCCAGCCGTTGGCATGGCTCAGAGCGGCCACGCGGCCTTCTGCGTCAGTTGGGAGACGTGTGGCTTTCAGGGCATCGCCCTTCACCGGCACGATGCGCCAGATGCGCCCCTGGTCGATCGGCTGGTCCAGCTTGCGGTCCTGAATGTTGGCAATGAGGTAGTGCGTAAGGAAGCTGCTGTGCTGGATGATGCCGCGATACATGTCCACGATGTAAACCGCGCCGTCTGGAGCATTGACAGCCTGCACCGGGCGGAAGCGCTCATCCGTTGAGGTCAGAAACTCGCGCCCTTCCGAGGCATTTTTGCCGGACAGAACACCGTCCTTCTCCGAGATGAGCACGCGCTTCACCAAATTCGCCGAGGGCTCGGGAATGAAGGCATTCCCGCGATAAGCTGCCGGATAGGCATCCCCTCTGTAGATCAGCGCACCGCAGGTAGCCGTGGCCTTGGTCAGGGTGCCATCGGCACGCAGAGATTTCGGGTCATAGCCACGGTTGACCCCCGGAGTCGGGTGGGAAGGCCATACAGTCTGGTCCTTGATCACCTGGTTATTGACCGAAGTGGCGTTACGCAGAAGCGGATTTTTGCCAAACGCCTCCGTCGGAAGCAGGTCGGTGCGCAGCAGGTCGGAGTTGTAGTTGAAGAATAGACGGCCCTGGTCGTCCTGGCAAAGGCCGTACTGGCCGCGGCCAAGCCCGCTGTCCTTCATCCAGACACCGCCACGAAGGCGAAAGCGCGTAGCATAACCAGCGCTCC
The DNA here is from genome assembly GCA_036405615.1 of Prosthecobacter sp. GTDB lineage: Bacteria > Verrucomicrobiota > Verrucomicrobiia > Verrucomicrobiales > Verrucomicrobiaceae > Prosthecobacter. The sequence continues at coordinate 2,277 of DASWXG010000868.1, forward strand.
AGATGGCGTTGTCCATGGCCCAGGTGGGCGTGTTCGCCATATGCTCGGGCTGCCCGCCCGCCGTACCATAGTCCGTGGCGACGATCTCTTTGGAGTCCGCCTTTCCGTCGCCATTAACATCCTTGTAAAAATACAGGTTTGGCGGCACCGCGACCAACGCACCGCCGTTCACCGCCATGACCGAACGTGGCATCACCAGCTGGTCCACGAACACGGTGTCCTTGTCCATTTTGCCATCACCGTCCGTGTCCTCCAGAAGCTTGATGCGACCGGTGGCCTCCCCCTCTGTTTTGCCTTCCACATCCCGCATGTAACCGCGCATCTCAACGACGTAGAGTCGTCCCTGGTCATCGAAACTGACGGCAATGGGAGCCTCGATCATCGGCTCGGCGGCCACCAGTTCCACCCGGAAGCCTTCTTCAATCTTAAAGGTCTTCAGGGCCTCCTCAGGCGACAGAGGACGCGGAGGCGGCAGCTTGAACTTGATCTCGACCTCGGTCGGACCGGCATTTTTGGTATTCAGCGCCAGGGCTGGCAGGCCGAAAAGGCCCGCCGCACCGGCAGCAAGGATGGCTTTTTTCAGGGTGGTGGATGGCATGGGGGGAACTAAGAACGGACGAAATTAGCCTTTATCGCAACCGACTTCGCACCTTCCCAGGGCTGGAAAGTGTGTTTTCGTGACGCTCAAGGCCTCAAGCGCGCGGCAAAAGGTGTTCATCCGAAGCCTGCGAATTGCAAGCGATGGAACGGGTCTTGGAGGCCAGAACCTGCCCTGCTGCTGACAGATCAGGACTCAAACCGGCGGCCTGCGGGGTAGGAACCCACACTGCGGATGGCCGCGCCGTCAGCCCGGGTCTGGTCCAGCGCAGCTTGCACAGAGGCCTCCGCAGGCGACCCTTCGATCTCGATGTAGAAACGATATTTGTTAGGCTGGCCACGAATCGGACGGGATTCCAGACGTTTCATGTTGATGGCGCTGTCGCTCAACGGGGTCAGGAAACGACAGAGGCTGCCGGGGCGGTCCGGCAATTCCACCACCAGTGCCGTGCGGTTGTTGCGGGTGCATTCAGCATTCTGGTGGTGCCCCAGCAGGAAAAACTGCGTGATGTTCGGCACTTCACCGGCAATGGGGAAATGCAAAATGTCCAGGGCATGACGTTCCGCATTCTGGCGGGGGCCTATGGCTGCGGCGTTCTCCTGAGAGGCTGCTTTCTCTGCCGCCTTGGCCGTGCTGGCCTCGACGATTCTCTTCGCGTCCGGATAGTTCGCCTTCAGCCATTCATCGCTGTGAAAAAACGGCATGGCATGGGAGTGAATGGTTTTCACCTCCGCGCCTTTGCGACCCAGCAGCGCCAGTTTCACGTCCAGCGTCAGCTCTTCGAGGATCTTCAGTTCGCAACGTTCGTCTACCAGACGGTCCACCGTATCCACGATGAAACCGCCCGAGGAATTCTCGATGGGGACGACTCCCATAGCTTCCGGGTGTGTGCAGATGAAATCAAACACCTCCCCGATGCTGGGCATAAGGCGCACTTCCACGCCTGGAAAACGCATCTGCGTCAGCAGGTGTGAAAAGCTGCCTTCGGGGCCCAGACAGGCCAGGGTGTGGGGATTAAATGCGTCACTCATCCGGTCCTTCCATGCTTTACTGCGGACGCCGAAGGGTCAAGGAAGGAAAGGGACTTGAGATGAGAGACGCACTTCCACCGCCATCAGGCGCCCAGGCTGAGGTATTCGCGCACCGTATGGTTCATGGCGCGGCGTGCCGGAGGGAAAGCCTGGGCCACATGGGCCAGGGTATCATCCAGGGCAAACTCCTCCGCCAGGGCATGACGGCCTGCGGCCTGCAGGTGGCTGATGACCACCTGCTCGTAAAATTCCAGATCAGGTGCCCCGCGTCTCTGGGCACGATGACGCAAAAAATCTGGATACAAGCTCGTCAGCACCAGGAACTGGTTGGCGCACTGCACGTGAATGAAAAATCTCTCGTGACTGCCGGCGCTCTCCAGCGCGGTGATGTAGTCAATGCTGTAGAGATTCTCCAGCTTCCGTTCAGGAAGGTGCTGCTCCGCTGTGGCTGGCAGGCCGAAATCCGCACAAACCACGGCGATGTAGTCTGCCACGGCCAGATCATCCACCCCCACCCTTTTCAGGGTGTGGCGGACAGTAACGTAGAAGAACAGCTCCGGAGAAAGAAACGCCGCCTGTCGGCTAACCAGCAATGCTTCAAAAAGTTTCGGGTGGTCCAGGACCATCCGTACGGTTTCCGGGTCGTCGAGAAGAGACGCCAGGCTTTCCTTTTCCCGCTGGGTGAGTGCCAGCGCATCTCGGATGAACTGCCAGTCGGCAGCCGTGAAACGATACCTGCAACCGGGGCGAGGGAACCTCATCATAAGATTGGAGTTGGATTCGGGTAACCTCTCCAGCATGAGCCATGCCAGAAAGATCTATCCGCTTGGATGCGGCGGCGGGCGGTTTTGTTCGACGCCTTTTGCAGAATCTTTCTCCCGAACTCACTCCACCTCTGCCGCAACCACGTTCTTGGGTTTCAGCGCCAGATAAAGCACCAGACTGGCAGCAATGACACCGAGGGCGATCAGAGGAGCCGTGCGCTCCGCAGGAACCGTGCTCGCCACCGCTTTCTGAATCCGCACCACAATCAAAGAAGCGCACACCAGAGCCCCCAGGACCGGCACAGCAACCGGGACCTCAAAACCACCGCACTCCTCACCCGGCCGCAATTTCAAAACCACCAGGGAGATGTTGACGACGGTGAACACTGTCAGCAAAAGCAGCACCGTGGACTCCGCAAGCTGCTCCACACCGCCACTCAGAATCAGCAACGAAACAATGCCAAACAGCACCGCAATGGCCACATGCGGAGAGCGACGCACCGGATGTACCTTTCCCAGCACACGTGGGAGCAATCCTTGGTGGCTCATGCCGTAAAGCAGACGGGAACCCATGATGTAGTTCAGCAGCGCCGTGTTGCCGATGGCAAAGATCGTGATGGCCACATAGACGTGGTCAATGCCGTGGAACCAGGGGGCTGCCCGGTGGGCGACTTCCATCAGCGGTGTCGGGCTGGCAGCCAGTTCCCGCCAGGGCACGACTGACACGGCAGTGATTGCCACCGCCATGTAAATGAGCGTGGCCGCAATCATGGCACCGACCAGTCCAAAAGGCACATTCCGTCGAGGATTCTTCACCTCTTCACTGACGTTGAGGATGTCTTCGAAGCCGATGAAGGAAAAGAAAGTGAGCACCGCCCCTTGCATGACAATGGCAAGGGTAATGCCCGACCCGGGACCGCCTTCCACCGTATCCCTGGCCGTTTCCAGATAGTTCACGCCGCCCCACCAGCTGATGCCCACCGCAATGATGAAGAGAAGACCTGAAGCTTCCACCACCGTGCAGACCATGTTGGCCCACATGCTCTCGCGCAGCCCACGGTAGATCACGCAGCCGATCAAAAGTACCAAGCCGATGGAGATGAGCTTGATGGGCACGCCCAAGGCTTCATCGCTCAGGGCCTGTCCGGCCGCATCCGTGGCATACCCCAGGGCTTTGAGCAAGTTTTTGGCAATCGCCTGGGTACCGGTCGCCATGCTGGTGAGCCCGCTCATCATCACGGCAATACCCACCACGTAGCTCAGCCAGGGTTTGCGCAGAGAACGCTGGGTGACATAGGCCGCCCCGCCAGCCTTGGCGTACCGGCTGCCCACGCAGGCGTACGAAAGCCCCGTCAGCAGGGCCGCCACCATGGCGACCAGAAAGGCCAGCCACACGGCGTTTCCCAGGGTTTTGGAAGCCAGACCGATCAGGGAATAAATGCCTGCGCCCAGCATGGACCCAAGGCCATAGAACAGGATCTGCCATCCGCCGACCGTCTGTTTCAGCTCGGAGGCGGGAGGAGGGGCAGGTGCGTTTTCGGCCATGGTCCCACCTGCGTAGCGGATTCCGGCCCAAGCGTGAAGAGTAAAATGGCAAACCTGCAGCGGCAAAAGGCGCGATTCAGCAAAAACGCCGTCTGACACACAAAAAAGGAAGCGGGTGCCGTTAAGCCCCTGGAAACCCGCCTTTTCATCTCATGGAAGCCGCCGCCAGCGCCTGGAAACACTGCTTCGAGCAAGTGGCCCCCAAGCTGTTGATGTACGCCGTCCAGCTCTGTCCCAGCCGGGCAGATGCCGAGGACGTTGTGCAGATGGCCTTTGTGCGCTGGTGGCGGCGGTTTCCGGAAGGCAACGCCGAGCACATCCCCCTGCTCTACGCCGCCGTCCGCACCATCGCCCTGGACCAGCGGCGCAGTGACACCCGCCGGGCCAAGCGCGAATCGGCTTCGGAAGTGGCCCTGCCCATGGGCGACGCTCCAGTCTTTGACCCAAGCCCGGAACAGCGGGAAACCGCCCAAATCGTCCAGGAAGCCCTGCAAACGCTGCCCGAAGACCAGCGCGAGGTTGTCTCCCTCAAGCTCTGGGGCGGACTCACCTTCGCTGAAATTGCCGATACCACAGGCGAATCCATCAACACCGTCTCAGGCCGCTACCGCTACGCCCTCCAGGCCCTGCAAAAACGCCTGGCCCCCCGACGCGATGAACTGGTGATGGAACCTTCCCCTGCCCCTTCCGCCCGAATTTTTCCTTTTACGCCTTCCAAGGAGGCCCTGCTATGAACGAACATGATGTCGAATCTCTGCTTTCCGGGCTGCAGCCTCGCGCCCCTTCAGCGGCCCTGACCCGCCAGGTTTCCCACGAGCTGGAACTGGACCGCCAGTGGATGCGCCAGCCCGCCCGGGCCGCAGTTCCTCGCTGGAAGACACCCGTGTTGTGGTCTGGCCTCGGGGCGGCGGCGGCCGCGCTGATCATGGGCTTTGTTTCGAACCCCGCCACCATCCCCGCCTCCGGCCGAACGGCCCTTGCGGAAGCTTCTGCAAACCCGCCCCAGATCATGCCTGTCAGCACGATCCGCGAAGTGGTCGGCGCGCGGGATGAGGGCATCCGCTACAACACCGCCACCCGCCTGCCGGAGCAGCACCTGAAGGTGGTTTCCCGTGAAAGCCACGCGTGGATCGATCCCCGCGACGGAGCCCAGATCACGGTGGAAATGCCCCGGGAAGACAGCGTCATCCTGCCTGTCTCCTTCCAGTAAACACACACCTTCCAGTAAACACACACCTTCCAGGGATGCCATCGCCGCCCCGCCTAACAAAGGATCAAACCAAACATTTACCCCAAACCTGAAAGCCATGAAACCAGCCTACACAGCCTTGCTTGCCCTGACCGGACTGCTGGCGCTGCTCAACAGCCCCGCCCGTGCCCAGGAAACTTCCTCCCCGCCGCCGTCTTCCAGCCCGCCCGCAGCAGTGCCCGGTCACAAGGATCGCGGGCCGGACAGCCGGCGGCAGCGGAACCAACCTGACAAAGATGAACGCCCCACCGCCTACATCGGCGTGCTCACCGCTCCAGTTCCGCCGGAACTGAGATCCCATTTTACCCTTCCGGAAGGCTTTGGCCTTCTCGTGGGCGAGGTGATGCCTGACACCCCCGCCAAAGCCGGAGGTATTCAGGAAAACGACATCCTGGTCCGCCTGGATGACCAGAAGCTGGTCAATATGGAGCAGTTGCAGACCCTTGTCCGCAGCAAGAAAAAGGGCGACCAGATCACCTTCACCCTCATCTCCGGCGGCCAGGAGAAGCAGGTGGTCGTGACTGTTGACGAACGCCTCATGCCGGCTCGCGAGGAAAATGCCCGTGGCGGGGAGCGGTTTTACCGTTCATTTGGCGGGCCTTTTTTCGACGGTGACCGGAGAGGCGGAAGTGGTTTCGAGGACGAAGTGCGTGGTGCCATGGAACGCTACCAGAAGGAAATGCGTGAATACACCGAACGGCTCCGCAACTGGAACCGGGACAACGACGGCCCACGCCCTCAGCCGCCCTCCTGGAGGGGGCCTGGACGCCGGGGTGACGACCGTCAGGAAGGCTTTCGCCGCGCTCCGGACCGCCGGGAAGGAGACCGCCCCCGCAGCGAAGAGCACCGCAAGGAAAGTCACGAAAACCGAACCGTGGCCCACATCACCCGCAGTGACGACAGCGGCATCTACAGCCTGAAGAAAGAGGGAGACCGCAGTGTCTTCACCGCCAAACCCAAGGACGGCCAGGAGCAAAGCTGGAATGTCAACAATGACACAGAGCGCCGGTCCATCCCCGGTCATCTGGCGGAGAAGCTGAAGCTTCTGGAAGAAGTGCGCGGCGGCAGTGACAAACCAGCCCCGATGCCCCTGGAGCCAACCCCTCCGGCTAACCCGGCCCCAGGTGGCGATAAAGGAGGTCTGTAAACCGGGTTAAAGTTGACAAGTCCAGTGCTTGGCGGCAGGGGCGCAGTTGCGCCCCTGCCTTTTTTTACGCACAAGACTCTTTGGCTCCAACCTGCGTTCTGATGCGTAACTCTCAGGCATGCCGCCGCAGCCGCCTATGGAACCCGTTTGTCACAGCCACCCTTCATTCCGCCTTCCGGACACCATGCCGGTGATGGTTTTGGGGGACTGCTACCTTTTCCCCGGCTGTCTGCTTCCCCTGTTTATCTTTGAAGAACGCTACCGGCTCATGCTGGCAGATGCCCTCCGCACCGAGCGCATGTTTTGCATCGGCACCCGCATCCGGACGGCCGACGGCAAAAGCGAACTTCTGCCCGTGAGCACCGCCGGCCTCATCCGCGCCTGCAAAAAACAGGCAGACGGCACCTCCCATGTCATGCCCCAGGGCATGCGGCGCATCCGCCTCAACGGCTGCCAGCAGGAGAAGCCTTTCGTCGTCGCCGAAGTGGAGCCGATGACCACCGTCATCGAAACCGAGCCCGACTACGTCAACGAGCTCAAACAGCGGTCCCTGGAGTTGCTTCCAGATGCCGCCGCCTGCGCGGGCGAATCCATGCGCAACCTGCGCACAGCCCTGGTCAAAATCGAATGCCCGGAACTGGTGTGCGACATTCTGTCCTACCACTTTGTCC